>DAUP01000014.1 GCA_002505185.1 Ferroplasmaceae archaeon UBA567
CGGCGGTTTCACATCAAAAAAGGTATTTGAGGGTTATCAGATTTTAAAGGAGGAATTTACATCAGATGAAACCACATTTCTTTCATTCCCCGCAGATATAATATCTACTGGCACAAGAGGTATAATAAACCAGCTTGTAAAAAACAAACTTGTCGACGTTATTATCACTACCAACGGAACACTGGATCATGATATTGCACGTGTGTATACCGATTATTATGCAGGCACATTCAATTTTGGCGATGAAAAACTTAAGGACATGAATATAAACAGGTTGGGGAATGTATTTGTCCCTGATGAAAGCTATGGGGTCATAATAGAGGAAAAACTGATGCCTATGATAGAGGAACTATACAACAAAAAGAAGGAGTGGGCGCCTGTAGACCTGATTAGGGAGGTTGGGTTAAAGCTGAACAATGAAAACTCAATTCTATATAATGCTGCAAAGAATGGGATACCTGTATTTGTGCCGGGTATAACCGATGGATCTTTTGGATCACAGTTATGGTCTTTTTATGAGATGCACCATGATTTCAGGATAAATTTGCTGGAAGATGAGCACAGGCTTTCGGACATAGTTTTTGATGCAAAGAAAACAGGTGCACTGATGATAGGCGGTGGCATTTCTAAGCATCATACAATATGGTGGAATCAGTTCAGGGATGGCCTTAACGAGGCAGTTTACATAACTACAGCGCAGGAATACGATGGGTCATTGTCAGGTGCAAAGCTTGAGGAAGCCATCACGTGGAAGAAAGTAAGAAAGGATGCAAAATTTGTAAATATTTATGGGGATGCAACGGCTATTCTTCCCATTATGGTTGCACCGTTTCTATGAACTTTTATCTATTTATTAGTTTTATAAATTCAGGTTAATGCCTTTCCTTTTGTTTCTGGGGCATATTTCAGAGTAAGGGCCAGTCCGATGAATTCGAATATGGCAAAGAATATAATTATTGCCTTTAATCCATATAATGCATCTATTATTGGAAATGAGAAAACAGCAACTATAGACCCAATACGGGATACAGATGTAGCGAACCCCATAGCAGTTCCCCGTATTCTCGTTGGAAATATTTCCACAGGATATGTATATGTAATCGGGCTTGGCCCAACATTATGGAAAAAGTGGACAAAACCGAAGGCGCTGAAAGTCATCAGAAGCCCTACAACCATGTACTGGTTGACAAAAAAGAATAATACCAGTACGGCAAATGACCCCAGGAATCCAATAATAAGGAGAAAACGGCGGCCAATACGGTCAACATAGTATATGGCAATGAGAAATCCTATTACCACCGGGATAGATTCTGCCATTCCGGTAAAGACCACATAGAGGTCGGCATAATATGATGTTATTTCAGTAGAGAATATAAGTGGTGAATATGTCCATATGCCATAACTCACAATATCATAGGAGAACCATGCTATGGAAATGAATATGATGTATGCTGCATATTTTCCCTTAAAAACATCCCTCAGCCTTGTCTTTCCCGGGCTTATTTCCGGAAGGTTTTCGATTGAATACCCTGTTGATGCTTCGAATTTGTCCTTTGCCTCTTCACCGGCCACTTTACCATATTTATGCTGTACCCAGTATGGGCTTTCTGGTATTTTTTTCCTTGAATATAGAACAAGAATAGGAAAAACAGCTCCTATCATGTACATATAACGCCATGCATTGACTCCTGTAAACAGAACAAGCGGCACGGCAAACCCCAGAAATATAAGAGAACCAATGGAAAATGAAAATATGTTAAAAAACATAAACTTTCCCCTGGACTTTGTTGGCGAGAATTCTGCCTGGATTGATGAACTTACAGGATAATCTGCACCTATTCCAATACCAACTATCAACTCAAGAATTGAAAAATTGATATAATTTGTTGCAAGGCCTGTAAGAAAGATAAATATTGAAACAAGAAAAAGGTCGTAAATATATATGAACCTCCTTCCGTAGATGTCGGCAATGTATCCGGAAATAAAACTGCCTATAAGAACTCCACCTATTGATGATATCCCCATAATTGAGATTTCATAGCTTTTCAGTGACATTACGTTTATCAGATAGAGCAATGCATAGGAAAAAACTGTGAGCGTGTAACCATCCATCATAACCCCCATGGAAGAAAGTACAGTAATTTTCCTTAGAAATGGCGAAGAGGGTGCATCTGATATTGTCTTATAGCTGTTCATTCCATGGATTATAGCAATGTAATATATAAATAATTAGTATTTACTTAAAATTAAGTATATAGGTAATATTATATGGCCCCTGTTAAAAAAAATATTTATATATCTGTTATTGATTAAGTGTTGACGACGGTCATAACATCGGGGAAATACCAGGTCTCATTCCGAACCCGACGGTTAAGTCCGATGTGTTGCATACTGTACTATCTTCCGCGAGGGGACGGGAACTATGTTTCGCTGTCGTTTTTCAATGTCCATTTTTTATTGGTTTTTAAGGAAAATTAATTAATATAATTTCCATTGGGTATTATGATTAATCCATGGAGTTCCTCACAGTATTTCGATTATGAGAAATTGATTAAGGAATTTGGCATTCAAAGGCCGGACAACTACTTTGACTATTTTATGTTCAGAAGACATCTGATATTCGGCCAGAGAGGATTGGATTATCTTGAATATTCCATTAAGAATAGGATTAAATTCAATGCCATGACCGGTTTAATGCCCTCTGGCCAGATGCATCTTGGAAATAAGCTTTCTATTGACCAGATAATATACTTCCAGTCACTGGGGGCGGATGTATACATTGCTGTTGCCGATCTTGAATCCTATGCAACAAGAGGTGTAGGGTTCAAAAAAGCCCGTGAAATCGCTATAAATGAATATATAGCCAATTATATTTCAATGGGACTGAAACCATGCAAGATATATTTCCAGTCTGAGAATTATGATACCCAAAGTTTATCCTTTGTACTTTCAAATGAGACAAACATGAATGAATTGAAGGCAATATATGGGCTTACGGATTCATCCTCAATTTTGCATGTAAATTCCCCTATCATACAGGCTGCTGATGTGTTGCACACACAGTTGAAACACCTGGGAGGACCAAGAGCCACAATTGTCCCTGTGGGAGTTGACCAGGACCCGCATATAAGGCTCATGCGCGATATAGCTAAAAGACTCAGGGTTTATAATGTGAAAGTGGAAAACAGCAAAATTTCCGTTTATATAAAGGGAAATGAGGATCCAAAAGATAAAATAGATCGTGCCATGGAAATTCTGGCGGAAAATGGATATGAAAGCAATGCAAATTATGAATACCGTGCCCTATACATAAAAAACTCATCGGTTGAGGATAGAATAAAAATAGATATGATTCTTGTACTGGAGGAAAGTGCCATAAATGATTTCGCCTTCATAGAACCATCCGCAACATTCCAGAAACTGGAAACGGGATTGAAAGGGGGTAAAATGTCATCATCGATTCCTGACTCCCTGATTAGCCTTAATGATAGTGGAGAAGAAGCTACTAGAAAGATAAAACATGCAGTTACTGGCGGCAAACAGACCATAGAAGAACAGAAAAAATATGGTGGCAACCCGGATATATGCCCTGTTTTTGAACTGTATAAATACCATAGCACGGATGATAAGTATGTCACTAGAGTTTATGATGAATGCAAAGGAGGTGTTAGAATGTGCGGAGCATGCAAATCAGAGGCAGCAGAAAATATATCAGGCATGTTAAAAATACTGGCTGAGAAAAAGGATGAATCACTTAAAAAATTGGATAATTACCTCATAAAGAGGTCTTCATGAATTAAACTATGCAGTTTTCTAAGCTCCTCCGGCCTGAATATGCCATATTCCGTTATGAATGCGGTTACATATTCATGGGGTGTGACATCAAATGCCGGATTTTTGGCGTGTCCTTCAGCCGGTCCCAGCCTTGAATTATTGACCATTAGTACCTCATTTTCGTCCCTCTCCTCTATTGGTATTCCTTCTCCAGTTTTAAGTGAAAAATCAAAGGTGCTTCCCGGTGCCGCAACATAAAAAGGTATATTGTTCACCTTTGCCAGCACGGCTTTTTCATATGTCCCTATCTTGTTTGCAAAATCTCCATTAGCAGCTATTCTGTCGGCTCCCACAATTGCAAGGTTAATGTCCCCGTTTTTCATGAAATATCCCGCTGCATTGTCTGCTATTATGGAATAATCTATTCCCTCCTGCTGGAGTTCCCATGCAGTAAGCTTTGCACCCTGCAGCCGGGGTCTTGTCTCATCAACATATACAAATATTTTCTTGCCTGAATCATGTGCTATTCTCATGGGAGCAAGTGCTGTTCCCCAGTCGACAACTGCAAGGGCACCTGCATTGCAATGGGTCAAAATATGGTCATTGGCCTGTATAAGTGTGTTCCCGTATTCGCCTATCTTCCTTGACCTTTCAGTAATTTCCAGTGCATACCTCCTCGCTGCAGACTCAGAAAAATTATTTGCTTTCATGAAATCAATGGCTTTGAAAAGGTCGTATGCAGTTGGCCTGGACGATGATATTGTTTTCACTGCTTTTTCCATGTCCTCCATATTTTTTGATGCCATGGCAAGCCCATATGCAGCAGTAACCCCTATTGCCGGTGCGCCACGAACAACCATATTCTTAATTGCATAATAAATATCATCACTGTTTTTTGCAGAGTATATTTCAATTGTTTCAGGAATTTTTCTCTGGTCTATAAGCTTAACCTGGTTTTCTTCAAACCACACTGCCAGAATTGCCTTTGATTCGCCGTTTATGTTAACTTTCATTATGGAATATGAGAGAAATAGATATTAAATTTTTCATGTAATTAAGCCTACACAAATCCAGAAAAAGTAAAACGTTAAAATACTATTTAGTAATGTCATAATACAAAAAAAGTTATATGTTTCAAATGTATATGGCTGACTACATATTGTGGGTCCGTAGCTCAGCTAGGTAGAGCGTCTGGCTTTTAACCAGGCGGTCAGGGGTTCAAACCCCCTCGGACCCGTTTAGGTGAAAATATGAGTAAATTCAATGTGCTTGAGCACGAAATAGTGCCAGAACACCATCTGGTTCCTGTGGAAGAAGAGGAAAGCGTTTTAACCAAGCTTAATGTGACAAAGGATGACCTGCCCAAAATTGGTATTAATGATCCCACTATTAAGGCGCTGGAGGAAATTCACGGAAAACTTGTACCGGGCAGGATAGTTAAAATTATCCGGAAAAGTCCCACAGCAGGTTATTATGAATATTATAGAATTATTGTAAAGAGTGTGATGTGATATGAATCCTATTTTAGATGCGTTTTTTAAATCAGAAAGTGTAGTTAATTATCAGATTGATTCCATGAATTATTTTTATACCTCAAAGAACAACCCTGACAATATAATGCAGCAGATAGTTGATGAGACAAAGATATCTGACGATGCAACCCCCGGGGTTATAGATCTGGATCCCTCCAAAACCCGGGGCAAGGAAATAAAAATATATTTTGGCCGGGAAAGGCAGAACGGAAAAGCCACAGGAGATCCAACAATATGGGTGGATAAACCAGAAATTAAGGAAGCCTCTGGAGCAGCAAACCAGATAACACCACAGGAAGCAAGGCTGAGGGATCTGAACTACATGGCTCCTATAATGTTGCGTTTGCGTATAGTTGAGGATGGAATAGAGAGGGATGCAAATACAATAAAAATTGGGGAAATACCTGTGATGGTGCGGTCCAAGATATGCACATTGTCCGATCAGAACCTTGATATGTACATAGAAAAAAATAATGGGCCAGTTGATGAAACAAGAGAGGATAAGTTAAGATATGTGGATGAGGACCCAACAGATCCGGGAGGATATTTTATTATAGGTGGATCAGAAAGGGTAATAGTATCACTTGAAGATCTTGCACCTAACAAAATCCTTGTGGAATATGAGGAAAAATATGATTCAAAAATTGAAGTTGCAAAGATTTTCTCACAGAAAAGTGGATTCAGGGCACTCATATCCATGGAAAAGGGTAATGATGGTATAATCAATGTTTCTATCCCCACAGTAGCAGGAACCATTCCACTTGTAATATTGATGAAAGCACTGGGAATAGACAAAGATGTTGATGTCCACGATGCAATATATTCTGATCCAAGAATGGATCCATTGATTTATGCCAATATAGAAGATTCAAAAAGTCTTAAAATATTTCCCCCTAACGGAATAAATAACGGTGAAGATGCACTTTCCTACCTGGAAAAAAGATTTGCGGCAGGGCAGGCAAAGGAATTCAGAGACAAAAAAATTACACAGATGCTGGACAGAGCATTGCTGCCACATCTTGGTGACGAGGTTTCAGACAGATTAAAGAAAGCAATTTACCTTGGCAGGATGGCAAGATCGCTTCTTGAACTTAACCTTGGAATGCGTCATGTAGATGACAAGGATCATTATGCAAATAAGAGGATAAAACTTTCAGGAGACCTTCTGGATGAGCTTTTCAGGAATGCATTCCAGTCTGTGATGAAGGATCTGAAATACCAGCTGGAAAAAACATACAACAAAAAAAGAGGGATACGGCTCAGGCCTGCGGTCAGGCAGGATCTGCTTACGCAGAAAATTCTCCATTCCATGGCAACAGGCAACTGGATAGGCGGGAGAACTGGCGTTTCCCAGCTTCTTGATAGAACATCAAATATGTCCACCCTCAGCCATCTTAGAAGGATTATTTCACCACTGACAAGATCACAGCCACATTTTGAGGCAAGGGATCTTCATCCCACACAGTGGGGGAGGATATGCCCCAATGAAACACCTGAAGGACAGAACTGCGGTCTCGTTAAAAATGCTTCACTTATAATTAATGTAACCCAGGGAATAGACCCAGATATAGTCATGGAAGAATTGAAAAGCATGGACATATACGATGTCACAAGGGAAGAGGCATCCGGGCGTGTTTACCTAAATGGTGATTTCATAGGATATCATGATGATCCTGCAATACTTACAAACACCATAAGAAACCTGAGAAGATCAGGAAAACTCTCCAATGAGGTTAATGTTAAATATGATTCAAATACAAATGAGGTTATAATAAATTGTGACCGTGGCAGGCTCAGAAGGCCTTTATTTGTTGTTTATGATGGAAAAACAGTTTTGAATGAAGATATGCTTGAAAAATTAAGAATGGGTGAATATACAATCAATGACCTAATTTCTGAGGGTGCCATAGAATGGCTTGATGCTGAGGAAGAAGAAAATACATATATTTCCGTATTCCCTTTTGAATTCCCAGATATCTGCCCTAATTGTGGAAAGGTTCTTTACAGGAACAATGTGACATGGATAAATCCTGGATCGGATGATGTTATCCTGGAATGCGATGAATGCCATTCACATTTCAAGGGTATAAACCAGTTATCCAAAGACCACACACACTGTGAAATAGATGCTTCCATGATCCTTGGCGTTGTGGCTTCACTTATTCCGTATCCTGAACACAATTCATCGCCAAGAATAACAATAGCTTCTGCAATGATAAAGCAATCCATAGGGCTTCCACAGGCAAATTTCAGAATAAGGACAGATACAAGAGGGCATCTATTGCATTATCCGCAGATACCTCTTGTAACCACAAAGGTTATGGATTTTATAAAATACAGAAGGAAACCGGCGGGACAGAATTTCGTAGTTGCTATAGTTTCATATCATGGATACAACATGCAGGATGCCATTATCATGAATAAGGCATCAGTAGAAAGGGGACTTGGAAGAAGTTCATTTTTCAGGACTTATACAGCTGAGGAGAGAAGATATCCCGGAGGCCAGGAAGACAAGTTTGAAATCCCTAGCCACGATGTTTTAGGTGCCAGAGCTGAAGAGTATTATAAAAACCTTGATGAAAATGGAATAATATTCCCGGAATCAAAGGTTGAAGGATCTGATGTACTGGTTGGTAAAACCTCACCACCGAGATTTCTGGAAGAAGAAAATGCTGACAAACTGGGTCCTCTTAGAAGGAGAGAGTCCTCTGTTACCGTAAGGCCTACAGAATCCGGTTATGTGGATAATGTCTTCCTTACTGTTTCAGAAAGCAACAGCAGAATAATTAAGGTTAAGGTAAGAAGCGACAGGATACCGCAACCCGGAGATAAATTTGCCTCAAGGCACGGGCAGAAGGGAGTCATAGGACATGTGGCGCCTCAGGAGGACATGCCATTTAATGAGGATGGAATTATACCGGACCTGCTTTTCAATCCACATTCAGTTCCATCAAGGATGACACTGGGACACGTCCTCGAAATGATGGGGGCAAAGGTATCCACCATGAGGGGAGAGAATATAGATTCCACAATATTTGACGGTGAACCTGAGAGAAGCCTGAGAGAGCAGCTGAAGAAATACGGTTTCCGTGAATCCGGCAATGAGGTCATGTATGATGGAATTACAGGCAAAAAATTCGAAGTAGATATATTCATGGGTGTTATATATTACCAGAAGCTCCACCACATGGTTGCCAGCAAGTTCCATGCAAGGTCCAGAGGGCCAGTGCAGATACTTACGAGACAGCCCACAGAGGGAAGATCCCGGCAGGGAGGCCTCAGATTTGGAGAAATGGAAAGAGATACCCTTATTGCCCATGGTGCATCAATGGTTATAAAAGACCGTTTACTGGATCAGAGCGATGGTACAATACTCTATGTGTGCGGAAATCCAACATGTGGGCATATAGCTATATATGATTTCAGAAAAGGGACATTGCGGTGCCCCGCCTGTGGCAATACTGGAAATATATACCCTATAGAAACCAGTTATGCATTCAAATTGATGAGAGATGAATTAAGTTCTATGGGAATTGTAATGAGATTAAAGTTGGGTGATATGAAATGAATTTTAATAATGTTTCAAAAAGAATAGAAAGAATAAAATTTGCCCTTTTATCTCCTGATGAAATCAGGAAAATGTCACAGGTAAGGGTTATAACGCCCGATACTTATGATGACGATGGTTATCCCATAGAAAGAGGCTTGATGGATCTGCATATGGGGGTAATTGAACCGGGACTTAAATGTGCTACATGTGGAGGCAAAGTTGATGAATGCCCTGGACATTTTGGCCATATAGAACTTGCAATGCCAGTCGTCCACATAGGTTTCATAAAGGAAATAAAGAGCATGCTGGACGCTTCCTGTAAAGAATGCGGGCGGATAAAATTAACGGATGAGGAAATTAACAATTATCGTACACAGGTTAGTGCAATAGATTTTGAGACAATGGATCCGGAAATCATCGATATGACATTGAAAAAAATCGTTGAGATTGCAGTTCAGAGAAACATATGCCCTCACTGCAGTGCAGAAAGCCCAAAGGTTATCCTGGACAAACCCACAACTTTCCGTGAAGGAGGTATAAAAATAACTCCAAAGGAAATCAGGGAAAGACTGGAGAGGATACAGGATGATGACCTGCTATTTTTCGGAATAAATAAGGGATCTGCAAGACCAGAATGGATGATACTTACAGTACTTCCTGTTCCACCCATTGATGTCAGGCCTTCAATAACCCTTGAAACAGGAGAGAGAAGCGAGGACGACCTGACACACAAGCTTGTAGATATAATAAGGATCTCACAGAGACTGAGAGAGAGCAGAGATAACGGGTCACCCCAGTTAATCATAGAGGATTTATGGGATCTTCTTCAGTACCATATAACAACGTATTTTGATAATCAGACCGCTGGAATACCACCTGCAAGGCACAGATCCGGCCGTGCATTAAAAACGCTCGTTCAGAGGCTTAAGGGTAAAGAGGGAAGATTCAGGGCAAACCTGTCCGGTAAAAGGGTAAATTTCTCCTCCAGGAGTGTTATTTCCCCAGAACCGTTCCTTTCCATGAACGAGGTTGGCATACCGGAAATAGCGGCTAGAGAACTTACTGTACCGGTACTCATAAATTCCTTTAATATAGAGAAAATGAAGGAGTGGATAAAAAGGGGAACAATGCCCCGGACACCTGACGGTAAATATCTGGCTGGTATAAACTATCTTATAAGGCCAGACGGAAGGAGGATAAAACTTACAGACCAGAATGCCGAGATAAACAGCGAACGTGTTGATATAGGATGGACAGTAGAGCGCCAGATGACTGAGGGAGATATTGTTCTATTTAACAGGCAGCCTTCTCTTCATAGAATGTCAATGATGGCACATTCAGTCAGGGTACTTCCTGGTATGACGTTCAGATTTAATCTGGCTGATTGCACTCCCTATAATGCTGATTTTGATGGGGATGAAATGAATTTACATGTTATACAGAGCGAGGAATCCAGGGCCGAGGCCAGGATAATAATGAAGGTACAGGAACAGATAATGTCCCCCAGATTTGGTGGGCCCATTATAGGAGCTATTCATGACCATATTACTGCACTTTTCCTGCTAACACATAACAATCCACTGATCAGTGAGGACGACACATTGCATACAACATCATACATAGAATTTGAAAAACTCCCGGAACCAGTAATAAAGGATGGAAAGAAGTATTACCATGGAAGGGATATTTTTTCCCTTGTATTGCCAGAAGGCCTTAATATCAAATTCAAGAGCCATCTCTGTGCTGGAGCCAAGGACAAATGTGAATATGAGAATGACCCGGCAGATACTTATGTTGTAATAACCAATGGGAAACTTGTCCATGGAACAATTGACGATGAGGCAGTAGGTCCATTCTCCGGAGTTATAGTTGACAAGATATTCAGGAAGATCGGTCCACAGGCAGCTGCAAAATTCATAGACAACGTAACCAGATTGGCAGTAGGATTTTTGAGCCACAGGGGGTTCTCTACAGGCATCAAAGATTATGACATACCAAAGGATGCCATATCGAGAATCCAGGAAATATCAAATGAAACGCTTGAGAAAATAGAAAAACTGGTAAATGCATTCAGGTCAGGCCAACTACAGCCATTGCCAGGGAGATCGGTTGAAGATACGCTTGAGGTTGAGATATTGAGCGCCACAGGTGGTGTCAGGGATGAATCAGGTAAAATTGCATCCCAGTATCTTGGGCTGAACGATCCTTCCGTTATTATGGCAAGGTCAGGTGCCAGGGCAAAAATGCTTAATATTGCTGAGGTCGCTGGAATGGTAGGTCAGCAGTCCGTTAGGGGCGGAAGGCTCAACAGGGGATATGCAAACAGAACACTTTCACATTTCAAGGAGAATGACCTTGGAGCATATGCAAGAGGATTTATCAAATCTTCATACAGAGCAGGGCTAAACCCCACAGAATATTTCTTCCACAGTATAGGAGGCAGAGAGGGACTGGTTGATATAGCAGTAAGAACCTCTAGAAGCGGATATATGCAGAGAAGGCTTATAAACGCCTTTGAAGACCTTAAGGTTGATGATAAGAGAAGAGTTGAGGACACTATTGGATCCGTTGTCCAATTTAAATATGGAGAAGATGGAATAGACCCCACGAGAAGCGACGAGGGCCAGACAGTGGATGTGGATTATGCTGCATACGATGAATTTGGTGATGAACAATGATTTCGTTGATATGGAGAGATACAAAGAAAAATGTTGAACTGATAAGTAAAAGTGTTCCATGCGCCTATGCCATAGACTACATGCCTGCCGACAAAATTGATACTGCGTACATTTCCACGGATAAGCAGAATGTTGATTATGAGGTAAAAATATCTGAAATTTTGAAATATGAGCCCATGGATGACCTTATTTTTAAAAGAAAAACTGGACTTAAAGCCATACTTAAGATCAGTAGCATAAGAAAAATTAACAGGGTTCCAATAAGCGAGTTTGACATGGAAGAAGGGTTCAAAGAATTAACGTCATTTGCCATGGGAGAGAAATATCAGGTTGATTACAGGGAAAAAGAGGCATTCTCCCTTTCTCCAGAGGCAAAAGAAGTCCTGGAGGACGCAGAATCCAAAGGATATGACATTCCTGTTTCACTGGTTAATAAACTTGTGAAGTACAAGAAAAGCTTACCTTACAACAAATATGAAAAGCTTCTTAAAAGGGTTGATCTGGAACTGAAGAAAAGGGAAATAGATCCATTTGAGGCTGTTGGCATAATAGCAGCACAGAGTATAGGTGAGCCTGGTACGCAGATGACAATGAGAACTTTCCACTTTGCAGGAGTGGTGGAGATGAATGTTACGCTGGGACTTCCGAGGCTTATAGAAATTGTTGATGCCCGGAGAATACCAAGCACTCCTTCCATGACCATATACCTCACAGAAAAATACAGGAAAAATGAGGAAAAGGTAAGGGAATTAATAAAAAATCTAGAAAACACAACGATTATTGACGTGGCGGATATAATTACCGATGTAGGCGATATGAGCTTAACCATTAAAATCGACAGAAACAAGAGCCGGGAGAGGCTTGTTTCAATGGGTGATATACTCAGTGCGCTTGAAAAAAGAAAAGGAATAATATACAATGAGATCGATGAGGACAGTATTTCCATAAAACTTCAGCAGGAATCATTCAAGATGCTGTATCAGGTCCAGGAACAACTTAAGTCAACACCTATAAAGGGTGTAAACAAGATAAGCAGGGCTATAGCAAGGATAGATGCAAAAGAGGATGCATGGGTTATTTATACCCAGGGGTCAAATCTTAGGGAAGTCCTGAATATAGAGGGCGTTGATTCAAACAGGACAACAACAAACGATATAATAGAAATAGAAAATGTTTTTGGTATAGAGGCAGCCAGAAATGCAATATACCGTGAGGCAGAGAACACCCTCAGTGAGCAGGGATTAAATGTTGATAAAAGGCATTTAATGCTGGTGGCCGATATGATGACCTTCTCAGGTACAGTAAGAGCTGTGGGTAGACAGGGTATTTCGGGACGTAAAAGCAGCGTTCTGGCAAGGGCAGCTTTCGAAATTACATCCAAGCACCTGCTGAAAGCCGGGTTGCTCGGGGAAATAGATCCATTAGCAGGAGTGGCTGAGAATATTATAGTGGGGCAGCCTATAACATTGGGAACAGGTGCCATAGACCTTGTCTATAAGGGGAATAAAAAATAAAGGGATACCATGAATGAAATAACACTGGATAACCAGACAATAGGATTTATTAAATTATTTGAGAGCTATACAAGAACTAATGTTTACGAATGCCTTGAAAATGAAGAGATGGTTCTCTTTGTTGTTGGTGAACACAAGCTGGCAGAGATTTTCAAAAAACATGAGAATATTATTGCGGATTTGAAGGCAAAGATAAACAAAAGAATAGTGATGGCAGAATTTTCTCCTGATCTTCTTACCTTTACCAGGAACCTTTTTTATAGATATGGTGTAAATGAAATAAATCTTATATGGAAAGATAATATAACGAATATATTTGTGGGAATAGCCTCAGAAAACATAGGCAAGGCCATAGGAAAAGACAGTAGAAATATAAAATTGATGAGGGATGCTATTTCCAGATATTTCAAAATAAAAAATGTTATAATAAAACAGAGATAATTTTATTTTTCTTCATTCTTTAAAATTTTAATTTTATGTTATATCGTATATCCACCTGAAAATTATAACTATCCGTTCTGGAATATGTATGGCTATGCCCATATCAGAACTATCACTATATATTATCAACGAAACTTTTGATTCCTGGAGAAAACGGTGAATGGCATATCACCAAAAAATACATGGATTTTGTTGAAAGGAGATGAATACTGCTTGATCGTAAGTTCTTACAAAAATTAGACATAATGAAAATAAAATTATAGATAAAATTAAAAAAATTATTTATTTCTGTCCGGCTGTTGTGGAGATGTCTTCTTCCTGGATATACTGAGTTCCTGAATCTATTATATCCTTTATTTCATCGGTTCTGTATCCGGATTTTATGGATATTAAATAGAATATTATGGCCACTATTATTACCACCACGAAATCATAGGGGTATGGAAGAGTGTTTGTTCCTCCATAATCTGCCTCTCCAAGGTATGATAACAGTGTCAAGACCAGTATGTATGCAGGCACCCACCAGCCGGCTTTTATATTATCCTTCGTAAATACGTTCTCGACCTTATGTGATCCCAGTATTATAAGGTAGACGACGATACCAAAGAATATCCCTATTGCAAGATATGGTATGGTAGGCCATCCGGACCAGTATACTATAAGAGTGGCGCCAACAAAAGCTATGGGTGCCAGTATTTTTGCATAGGGGAGTTTAAATGGCCTCTTAAGCTCATCTGCTTCTCTTCTAAATACCATCAGGGCCGAACCACCAACTATATATGTAAAGGCCGTTGCTCCAGTTATAAGACCAACAAGTGCATACCAGCTCGGGAAGGGAGCAAGGAATATTAGACCTATTATAAGGGATAGTATAATGGAAAACGTTGGAACCTTTGTTTTTTTGTTGACCTGGGAAAGTGTTTTAGGGAAATATCCTATTTCAGCAAGCCCGAACAGTGTTCTTGTGGATGTTCCCGCATAGACGTTAAGGGTACCGGCTGGCGATACATAGGCATCTGCATATAATATATAGGTAAGCACAACTAAAGCGAATATTCCAGATGTCTTTGCAAGGAATGCAAATGGGGCAGCTACAACTCCCGAAGCATATGCCGATGAACTTGACGATACAAGCCCAGTCCATCCGCCTGAAGCTGCTAGTTTAGTCGGGTTAATTGCCCCTATAAACACTACCTGAAGCAAAATATATACAACTATACCGGTCAGAACGGAGAAAACTGTTGCTCTTGGTATTGATCTTTGAGGTGTTCTAGCCTCGCCACCATAATCAAGGGCTTGCCTGAATCCAAGGAAAGAGAATACTATACCATCTGTTGATACGGCCTCAAATATTGTTGCTGAGTTGTTTCCAGGCAGGAATCCTCCTAATGCGGGGGATGTAAAGTTCGAACTGTGGAAAACCAAAAACGCTAGCATTACTATTGTTAAAGATGGAATTATAAGCTTCCACCATGTCATTCCTGTATTGGTCTTGCCCATTATTCTGACTCCAGCATAGTTAAGGCCGTAGAAAGCTACTATCAATATGCCTGCAAGAACTATACCAAGTCCAGTCAAAAGAGCAACACTAGCCGCAGGATTGATGGGGTTAGGAGCAGTGTATGAAAGACCATTAATATATGAACTTGCATAGGTAATAACTGCTTCAGCTTCTATTGCCGGCACTGAGACCGCAGACAGAAAATATGTCCATCCAAAGAATAGACCGGCTACTCCCCCATGGGAATAATGCCCATATCTACTAATTGCACCGCTTCTCGGTATCATTCCACCCAATTCCGCGTA
>DAUP01000085.1 GCA_002505185.1 Ferroplasmaceae archaeon UBA567
ATTCCAGTTCTCACTGTTTTCCCGCTCTTACCCATATCAGATCCTTTTCTCCTGTGTGAACCGGATTCGGAGGCAATTCCCTTTAACAGCCTGAACATGGTATCACCTGAGGGTGTTCTTGTATTTCCGTAATTCCTTATGTATGTCTCAACATACAGATGATCCGCAATGGCATTCCTCAGTGTTCCTGATACATCGCCTTCAGTATAGATTGACCTTCTCTTGATGGCGGGTGTGAACATGATCTTCATAGCTGAGGAGAAAAATTCTTTTGTATCCTTTACATTACATATCGGGGGGTTATTTTGTTGCTTCATAATACAATATTAATCCCCCAAATTTTAACTTGTCTGCCATGATGGATAAGCAATCAGAACCTTCTGTATCGTAATAAACTACATTGCCGGTGAATTATGCATGTCTGATCCGGTTGGACATGCGGAGAGTGTGACACAATGCAAATCTTTAATAGCACAAATTTGCATAGTATACTATGTCCCTCTTAATAGCATTAATTGTTTTATTAATTGCAATAGCCATCCTGTCCATACCCATGTATATTGCATCACTTATAATAGTAAACAAGTCAACAGCAACCTTCGGGAGTGCCGTAGTAGCAACAGTAATAACGGCACTTATACTTGTATTTCTGTCCATAGCACTTCACTTTCTCCTTGCACCACTTGCAGTCTTTGGAACCTTCCTGGCATTTTTAATTACCCTATTTATTATTCTATATGCTTATAGTTCAATTTATGATATAAGCATGGCAAGAAGCTTTATTCTGGCCGTTATGGAAGTAATTATGTGGTTTGTATTCTTCATCTTCACTGGAATACTGGGTGCCTTTTTCCTATTCATTTAAAATTTATGACAGTAATAGGATATCATTTACCACCTGTGCTGCTGTCTCAAGAGGGCCATCATGTTTTTCAAATACTGTAAGGTCATCATTGTTATCGGTTTTCTCAAGATACCCCATTGAAAGTGAATCCATTGCGGCCAGTGAATCACCGGATTTTATGCTGAATATTTTTGACTCAACAACAGGTTTTGGACCCGGTATAATGTGTGAAAGTACCCTATATATTTCACCGGAATTTCTCATATAGTCTATGTTGCCCAAGTTTTCTATCCCTTCATATTTTACGTCATTTAGTGTGTAATCTAACCCGAGAAGAGCGTTGGCTATAATGACAGTCTTTCTTGCCCCATCCAGTCCATTAGTATCATCGTGATAGTCTGTTTCGGCTATTCCCATGTTCTGGGCAGTTTTTATGGCCTCGTTAAAGTCAACGTTAGCCATAAGCTGGTTAAGGACAAAATTGATAGTAGAACTTACCTGGCCTTTAAACTCCAGAATATTTGAGGATTTCAATGAATACCTGTTAAGGTTAAACAAAGGCACTCCCCCGCCTACAGCTGATTCATAAAGTATGTGTTTCTTATGTGCAACTGATGATTCCATAATTTCTTTCCAGTGAAGAGCCAGGGGTGCCTTATTTGATGTGACTATGTGTTTTCCGCTTTCAAAGGCATTTTTGTACATGCGCATGCCTGCAATGCCATCCTTTGTTGCTGGGGACATGTCAACAATTATGTCTGATGGCAGTGAATAAATATCATCAATTTTTATTACCTCTGCAGCCTCATCAAGTTCTTTTCTTTCCTTGTACATTAAAACCTTATCAAGATTGAGTCCCTTTTTATTATAAATTGTAGTTTTTGAATCCGATACTGAGATCACATTAATATCGGAACCAAATTTGTTCTTGAAATACCCACGATTTTCATTTAAAATACCTACTACAGCCTTTCCTATGTGGCCCAAACCAACAAGAGAAACATTCATTCCTGCTAATTATAACTTATTTTATAAAACTTCTTATGCGATTTTATAAAATATAGTTTTATCCAGTTTCACTCAATGTGAAACAATGAATTTTCGAGAAAATATTAACATTATCAAATTTACCTGTAAATATAATACCTGGCCTTGATAACAATAAATAAAGCATATACTGGCAAGAGTCTACAATCCCAAAACTGAGCGTAAATTGGATAGATTAAATTATAAAATGAAAAGGTTAAAGCCTTCCGTTAAAACATGGATGAAACAACAAGCAATTAAAACTATAAAAAATGCATGATTTGCTGTCTGATATAGGGACATTGTTACACCAGAGGAATCATACATAAAAAGAAAAATAGGTAATAAGATCAAAACACAGAAATTTAGAAGGTATATAAAGAAAGTAATTTCATGAGATAATATGACCATAAATTTACAATAAAAATTAAATATAATAGTGATATATAAAGCATATTATGATTTTAGTGACAAATGATGATGGTTTTAATGCTGTTGGCATAAAACAGCTATATAAGAATGCTTCCATAGTGGATGAGGCAGTTATGGTGGCACCGGACAGTATGAGAAGTGCCTCTGGAATGAGTATTACCTTTACAAAACCCATGAGAATACAATCACTTGAAAGATATGGAATTAACGGGTATTCTGTATCCGGTTACCCGGCAGATACAATTACAGTAGCACAGAATGTGATACTGAAAAACAGGAAGATAGACCTTGTGGTTAGCGGTATTAATTTGGGTTCCAATATATCTCTGCGCTCAATATATGCCAGCGGAACAATATCCGCAGCAATCGCGGCTGCATTGAAGGGTATAAAGTCTATGGCATTTTCAATGGTGACAGATCAGATAAACTCCAATGACGATTCTGATTTTTACAAGGCAGGAATATATTCAAGATATATAATAGAGGCGTTCAAAAACGTTGGATATCCTGAAAATGCTGATATATTAAACATAAACTTTCCGGAAAAGATTACAGATGAAACAAAGATAAAGGTAGTCCCCATGGCACAAAATGTATTCCATGATTATCTTGAACACAACAAAGACCCAAATGGAAAAGATTACTACTGGCTTGGGAATACGATAGAAAAACAGGATGACAAAAACACAGACTACTATGTATTGATGGAAGAGAACAATATTTCTGTCACGCCCCTCTCCATACATGGACATACTGTAACAGATTATGAGCCCACAAAGAGATTTTTTGCTGAAATAACAAAAAATATTCTTGAAAATGAAGATGGCATAATATAATTTTTACATTCAAAAGAATACTGGCCGGTCTATATCATGCAAAAACCTGGAGGATACCTGTTTCACTGACAGAACTTACACATACATATGGACTTATATTATCTCCGTTAGGCTTGAATTCTCTTTTCTCCACTGATGCTTTTCCATAGTAGTTAAAGCCTTATTCAAACATTCTATTCCAGAATTTATCCACATCATAAACTTAGTGTGATTCTTTCTGGCAGATTTATGTGTGAGGCAATAAAATGCAACATATATATGGTTGAAATTTATAAACCAGAATGATAGAAATCCGGAATCTTGAAAAAGAATACGGAAAGAACCAGAAAGCACTGGATTCCATAACACAGGATCTGGAGGGTGGCATAGTTTCCATAATAGGAAGGAACGGTGCAGGGAAGACTACATTATTAAGAATATTATCAACCCAGCTTAAGTCATCATCTGGAGAAGCTTATATTGATGGCCTTAGCGTTAACAAAGACATGAAAAAGATCAGGAATAAAATAGTGAGCATCCCACAGGAAGCTGCCCCAATAGGGATACTTACAGCATATGAACAGGTTTTTATGTACCTTACCGGAAAAGGATTTTCCTTTCATTCCGCTAAGCAGGAGTCAATAAGGGCATTAAAAAGTGTGGGGATGGATAATAAAATGCATGTCCCTACAGATGAACTATCAGGTGGAATGAAAAGAAAAATGTTTGTTGCAATGGCACTTGGTTCCAATGCAGAAACAGTGTTTTTAGATGAACCCACCACCGGTCTTGATCCCCTGTCGAGATTGGAAACATGGGGTGCCATAAAGGAACTTACCGGAAATGTGGTATTGACAACGCATTACATGGAGGAGGCAACAGAACTGTCAAAAAAAATATACATGATGGATTCTGGAAAATTTATTGGCTCAGGCACCGCAGATGAACTTCTTTTTGAATTAAGGGGAAAGGTAAGAATAGAGTCCAGACAGCATATGCCAGGATCCTATAATATAGGTAATATATATGTAAAATATGTTGACAGATCTGACATAACGAAATATGAAAAGGTTTATTATTCAATAAAACAAATTTCTATTGAAGATTTATTTATAATAAGGGGTGTTAACCTTGAATCTTAGATTTATAATGACAATGGCGTGGTATTACGGTGTCAAGACAATAGTCCGGGGTCCGTCATATCTAATAGCTTCCCTTGCAACTCCCCTTACGTTGCTTTTTCTCGTGTTCGTGTTAAGCCATGGCGCACTTGTTAAATTTGCCATTGTTGGTGGTTTAATAGCCTTCGTGGGAACGGTTGGACTTTCCGGTGCAGGAGATTCAGCGTTCTTCAGGCTTCAACTGAGAATACAGGATCTCTATGTGCCAAGCAGGGTCTCACCTTTCGATTATATGGCTGCATTTACATTAAGCTACCTTGTTTTTTCAGTACCTGGAATAATTCTCTACATCTATCTGGGTTCCGCGTATCATCTTTTCAATTCCTATGACTCTGTAATGATGATCCTTGTCATGCTTCTCCTGATAATATCTACCACATCCATATCCTTTATAATATCCGGTTCAATCAAGCATTTGAGAAACATATGGGGAATTACTGGTATCCTCACTATTATCACCAGCATATTGCCACCTACATTTTATCCATATGGTTACGTACCAAAAGATTTCCTTTATATTATTGCACTTTCCCCCACAACACCTGCAGCGGTTGTTGTACAGGGGGCTTTCGGGCTTTCTCCCATGATGGATTCAATGTTTTATATACTGATAATCGAAACTATATGCTATACCATTCTTGCACGGATACTTGTCAGATGGAGAGAAAATTAGAACAAAATCTTATTTATATATTTCCTGTATCATACCACAAAGAAACACTTATATACATTTCTGCCAATATGAGCTTATATGTTGAATACTGTGCATTCAGACCTGCTTTATGATAACTTCGGCAGGCCGGTAAACAGCCTGAGGATACAATTAAATGCAATCTGTAATTTTCACTGCATATTCTGCCACATGGAGGGAACAGAAAGAAGCATGCAGTATATGACTCCAGAGGAGATAGAAAATGTGGTTGAAGTGGCAGCCCGCCACGGTGTCAATAAAATTAAATTCACTGGAGGAGAACCGCTCTTAAGGGAAGATATACTTGAAATCGTACGTAGGACAAGAAAACACATAACAGGAAACATATCACTGACAACAAACGGCGTTGAGCTTCCAAAATTGGCAGAGGGGCTTAAGGAGGCTGGCCTGGACAGAGTTAACATATCATTGCATGCCATAGATGAATATAATTTCCACTTTATAACTGATACCAAGAAAAACTTTCTGCCAGTTGTAAAGGAAGGCATAGAGGCTGCAAAGGAGGCTGATCTGGGCCCCATTAAAATAAACTTTGTCCTGATGAAGAATATAAATGAAAATCAGGTTGACGGCATGATAAAATTCTGCGCTGAAAACAATTGCATACTCCAGCTAATAGAATTTGAGGCTAATGTTGAGAAAGAGCATAGTGAGGAATATATAAAATATCATGTGCCACTGGAACCCGTTGAAAACCGGATAAAACAGAAGGCTGAAAGTGTTGAACATAACCCCCTCCATAACAGGGAAAGGTATACTGTTAACACAGAATATGGAAAAGTCAAAATAGAATTTGTAAAACCAATGCGCAACGTTGATTTCTGCAAACACTGTACAAGATTAAGAGTTACGGCAGACGGAAAGTTTAAAACCTGTTTGCTGAGGGAAAACGATTATTTTGAAATAAAGGATGTACTCGGGGATAACGAAGAGATAGATAAAATGTACAGGGAGGCAGTAAGGGCAAGAGTACCATACTGGAGGTGATTTATGAGGATAACAGTTTTATATTTTGCCCGTGTAAAAGATATAACCGGAACTGCCCAGGAAACCTTCGACATAAGCTGGGGAAGCATGGATGAATTAATGGAAAAAATATTCAGTAAATATCCGGAATTGAGAAACATTAGTAATCTGCTTATTTCAGTAAATAATGAATATTACTCCGGTATTCCACTACGTGAAAATGACAGAGTAGCGTTTTTCCCACCGGTCAGTGGGGGATAGACAGTAGAGATATTTACATATTTATTTGAAGTATTTTTCCCTTAAATAGCGTAGAAGTCCATCTCCACGTGGGTCAACGCCCGCTTCCGATTCAGAGTCTATGGTAATTCCCTGTGCATGCCCCATCATATCATTAAGGTCGTCCACGGGTTCATAATGGTTGAGCCTCAGTGTGCTTTCATAGTAAACCTTAGAATCACCGTAGATAGATGCGGGATATGCAAATCTTGGGTAGGCAATAGCATCCGGTATACTGTAACCAAGGTCAATGAGTCTCGAAAGTATCTGTACATTTATCTGGGGCTGAACGTCACCACCCATGCTGCCAAGGATTATGTCCTTTTTCCCGGAGGCCAGTACGCTCATTAGAGTGTGGAATGTTTTTTTGCCAGGCTCCAGATGATTTCTGTTTTCACTGTCCAGAGAAAAGTAGCTTCCCCTGTTATTCATATTTATGCCCGTTCCACTTATATTATGTCCGGATCCGAAACCCATATAGTTACTCTGTATTGCACTTATTTCTATGCTTCCATCAAAAATTGAAAAGGCAGTTGTGTCTGAAATGTTAGAATTCCCATTACCTGGGCGGGATTTGTCAGGTTTCAGGTCTTCTATATTTTCCGGTAGCTTCACTCCGTCATAGATGTACTGCCTACGGATATTGTATGCATCGCGCATAGTTTTTATGAGGGTGTCATAGTATTCCTGATGCTCCATTCCAGAAAGATCATATCCATTTAAATCCCTTAACCATACAGACGCTGTAAGTCCCTGACTAACAGGAGGATTAGTATAAACATCGTATTCCCTGTATTTTATTCTGATAGGACTCAATATTTCGGCTTTATATTCCGCAAGATCGGATTTTCTGATAAGTCCGCCTTTTTCTCTCATGTCACTATCTATTTTATCTGCGACAGGACCATTGTAAAATGAATCCAGACCTTCTTTTACCAGTGTCTCAAGGGTATTCCCCAGATCTTCCTGTTTAAGCCACGTATCTGTATCCTTGTAAATATCATTGAAGTCATTGTCTCCTTCATTGAAATTCTTTATTGCCCTAACAAGTTTTCTGCTGGGTTCAAATCCTTCACGCGCAAACTGGATTGCCCTTTTAAAATTTTTATCGATGCCCATGGTGGATTTTTCTGCTGCAATTTTCCAGGATGATACGAGACCGGGTATTGAAAATGAAGAAAGAGGTCCGTGTTTCGGTATTTCTTTGTACCCCTGCCCTGAGTAAAAATCTATGTCAGCGGCGGCAGGTGCGAATCCACTTGCGTTTATGCAGTAATATCGACCGTCTTTTATTGTTGCAAATAAATCTCCTCCAAGACCATTAAACTGAGGCTGGACAACAACAAGTGCAGAGGACGCCGCAAGCATGGCATCGTATGCATTTCCTCCTTTTTCCAGTGCTTCCAGTCCTGCCATGGTGCTAAGCGGGTGGCTAGTGGCTACATTATATTTCATAAAATAAATATTTATTTAAACTATTTAAAGAATTTTAAAAAAGCATGTTAACTTATAGTTGTGTATAAGAACGTTTTATCAATGTAATTATGTATAAACATTTATATATTCAAATTTAGCTTAGCGTTTATGAAATCCAGTAAGTTAATGGCTATAATAGTTGCAATAATAATAGTTGCAGTTGTAGCTGGCGGGGGATATTACGCATACCACTACGAGACAACGGGAACGTTGAAAATGAGTGCGGCAGATAGCCCACCTTCTATAAATGGAGTTACTGGGGTGTACGTTACCTTCAGTTCGGTGGCACTTCATTCATATAAAGCATCTTCCAACTCTACAGGCTGGACAAATTATTCATTGCATGACAAAACCGTGAATATACTGAACTTAACTGCAAGCAATGCGGCATTCCTTTCCAACCTTTCAGTGCATGCATCATCGTACAATATGATGAAACTGTACATCAAAAACGTAACAGTGCATATAAGTTTATCACTTGCAGGCACACTAAACAGCACCACCACAATTAACATGTCACTGGCACATGCCTTTGCACTTGTTATATTTGTGCACCCTGTTACTGTATCGGCACATTTCACAACAAGCATAGTAACCGATTTCAACCTGTCTAACAATATTGAACTAAGCGCACACAAATTCAACATGAACGCAACGGTTGATGTTTTAGCGCAACCGCCGATATTTTAGTGCAGCGGTCAATGTTTTATCTTAAACTTTAAAACTTTTTGATTAATTTTTCATACACAAAAACTTTATTTTTATCGCTTACCTTTTAAATGATGAATCCCTTTGAAAAAGCTAGAATAGGAAATATTGAGATAAAAAACAGATTTGTTATGGCTCCAATGATATCCAATTTATGTAACCCAGATGGAACAACCAATGAAAATCATATCAGGTATCTTGAGGAAAGGGCACGTGGTGGGTTTGGACTGATAATTACAGAATATGCCTATGTGGATGAATACAACGGAAAGGGGTCACCAAATGAGATGGGAATATTTTCCAGGGAACAGCTTCCAAAGCTGTCAAGGTTGACAGAAAGAATACATTCCGCTGGATCAAAAATATTTGTACAGCTGGTACATGCGGGAGGAAAGGCCAATCCACACTATAATAAGGAATCCATATTTGCTCCCTCCACTGTCGATTATCTTGGAATTTTGCCAGCTGAAATGACTAAACAAGATATAAAAAATGTAGAAAACAAATTCCTTAATGCGGCTGAAATAGCCTACAGAGCAGGATTTGATGGTATAGAACTTCATGGAGCCCACGGCTATCTATTACAGGAGTTCATATCACCTTCACTCAATAAAAGGCAGGATGAATATGGAGGTTCAACTGAAAACCGTGTGAGAATTATAAACGAGATTTCAGATATGATAAGAGCTAAACTGGATATGCCCCTGGGTATCAGGCTCAGCCTCTATGAGGATGATGAGGACGGATATGATGCCGATTATGGAATAGAAGTGGCATCCATGTTAAAAAATATGGATTACATACATTTCTCCGCAGGAAGGTTCGCACCTCCCGGGTCTTCGGCTTCGTTCTATTATGAAAATGTGCATATAGGTTCAAAACTTAAGGGAAAGATTGATAAGAATACAATGCTGGTAGGTTCAATAAGATCCATGCAGGATATTGAAAAGGCACTGAAGGTTTCTGATTTTGTTGTATTTGGCAGGCAGGCACTGGCCGATCCCTATACACCATTGAAAATGAAAATGGATATTCCTTACAGGCCATGCATAAGGTGCAACCAGGCATGCAGGAATTTATCCAATGCCGAGGTAAGATGTACCATTAATCCATACACAGGATTTGAAATAACTCAGAATTCCAGTAAAAAATACAGTGGTGAGATAGTGATAATAGGATCTGGAATAAAGGGTCTGGAAGCCGCACTCTATGCTGCCAGCATGGGCATAAAGTCAATTGTGTATGAGAAATCAGACTTTGGTGGACAGTTCAATGAGATAATAGACCAGTACAAGAAAAGGGACTTTATGCCACTTCTTGAGTATTACCAGTCAATGCTGAAAAGGTATGGAATAGAAATAAGATATGAATCAGCGAATAATGGGATATTGTGCCTCCCCGACAAAATTTATCCAGATATTGGAAGAAACGGCGATCTGAGTATAGATACAAATATCTACAGGTATTTTGATGACGTATTGAAAATAGCAGAAAAGAATAGGGTTATAATGAGTACCAGGTCACTTCACAGCCTTGAAAGATCAAGAATTGATGGATATAAGAAAATAGCTGAAAAAGCGGGGATAGAATTCAGGGATATGGATTCCTATGATTTTAAGGTGTACGACATTAGGCAATACGATATACTGGAAGCCATGAAGAGCGGGAGAATGGCCATAGACCAGTATATTCTGGAAAACAAAACCGCATTTCTGTGAAATGTTACTAAATTTTTATTAGTATTATATTAATTAGGTTTCATGAAAGTAGCAGTAATAATGGGAAGCAAATCTGATTTCCCGGTTATGCAGGATGCAGTAAATGAATTGAAAAACTTTGGCGTTGAGGTAGAATACAGGATAGTCTCAGCCCACAGGACCCCTGAATTCATGCTGAAATATGCCCATGATGCCATAGAGAACAACATAGAGGTGATTATAGCAGGTGCTGGAGGGGCTGCACATCTCCCGGGAATGGTGGCTGCAATGACTACCCTGCCGGTAATAGGAGTTCCTGTACAGTCAAAGGCATTAAATGGCCTCGACTCGTTGCTGTCAATAGTCCAGATGCCTCCCGGAGTTCCTGTGGCTACTGTATCTATTAATGGTGCAAGAAATGCTGCACTTCTGGCAGTACGAATTCTTTCAATAAAATATCCGAAGCTGAGGGAAATGATGCAGGCATTTTCGGATAACCAGAGAGATGTTGTCCTGGGTGACAGATTATGAAAATAGGAATAATAGGATCAGGGCAGTTAGGATATATGATGATAAACACAATGAGGAGGTACCCTATTGAATTCTATGTTATAGATGACAATAAAGGCCCTTCCGCTTCTATAGCAGACAAATTTTTTGATGTTTCACAGTACAGGGAGTTTGTTGACTCATGCGATTTTGTTACATACGAATTTGAACACATAGACAGGAACATACTGGAATATGCCAGCCAGAATGGAAAATTAAGACCATCCATCAAAGCAGTCGAACTGAAACAGGATAGATCCCTTGAAAAAAAATATCTCAGTGACCATGGATTTCCCATAGCTGATTACGAATACGCGGAAACCTACAGTGATGCATTTGAGAAGGCCAAGAAATTCGGAAAGGCAGTAATAAAAAGCTGTAGAGGCGGTTACGACGGAAAAAATCAGTATTTTATTGACATTAATTCCAAATTTGAAAAACACCCGGATATGCCATATGTGATAGAAAAATTCATTGATTACGAATATGAAGCCTCAATTATAGCTGTAAGGGATGAAAATGGGAAATTCTACCACTTTGAACCGTCATTTAATTACAATCAGAATGGCATACTCATATACAACATATCTCCAGTAGGCAATACCATAGAGATGATTGATATTGCTAAAAGGCTCATGGAATCCCTGAAATACATAGGAGTAATGGGAATCGAATATTATGTTAAAGACGGCAAGGTAATAATTAATGAATATGCACCCAGGGTCCATAATACCGGGCATCATACGCTTACTGGAAGCTCAGTATCACAGTTTGAGGAACATATACTGGCGGTTGCAGGAATGGATATTATAAGACCGGATCTATTTGTGCCTTCCGGAATAGTGAATATTATAGGAACAGGAATTGATGGTAATATATCTCCAATACTCCAGCTTGGCAACACAAACATTTACTGGTACCATAAAAATGAGGTAAGGAGAAAAAGAAAGATGGGGCATGTAAATGTTTATGGTGAATCATATGAGGAAGTAAGGAATAAAATAAAAGACATAATGGAAATACTTTATGGAGACAAAATAGAAGATTTTATTTAAAGCAATAGGACAGCCTTAACACCCTCGATTTTTTTTATCCTGTTAAGGATATCGCCAGTAACTGTATTTGTTGTGACAATGATTGCCCTGGGGTTGTCTATAAGATCGGGGTCATCTGTGACAACCTGCCTCACCGATATCCCTGCCTCCGCAAGCACATTCATTACACCTGCTATTATTCCAGGCCTGGCTGCATCAACGGGAATTATTTCAATTACACCGAATCCTATTTTTGAACCTGAATGCTCAAAATTTGAAATTGGCTCAAGATTGCTGAAAAAATCGAAGAGCTCGTGGTCGTTTATTATTTTTTGTACCATGTTCACAATGACCCTTCGGTCAACATTGAAGGCTCTTGCTATGGAATTTGGCTTTATTTCAATTGCGTCACAGAATAATTTTGGCTCGTCATACAGAATTTTTACCGATATGCCTATTTTTATCATTTTCTGTACAACTCTCATTTCAGCTGGATAACCATCAAACACTTTGTTTATGTAGTCCCACATAGAGGTATAATGTAAATGTAGTATTTAATAATTTAATATAACCTATTAATAAAAATGATAAATTATTTTTTATTTCATCATTGGGACGAATATTTTTTCACTAAATTTATGAATTCCTCATGATTCCCCGGTTTGTGGACATTCAGATCTGAGTTTTTCATAGTGTTCATCACGAATTCCAGGGGAAATTGCATGGGTAAATGTGAAACAACAAATTTTGCCGCCTCTTCGGGTTTTTCCTTTAACAGTTTAATACCAAGGTTATATGCATCAACGAAATCTTTTTCATTGTTATATACTGTTGCGCCGCAGCTCCCAGGAATAACTACATTGTTTTTCTTAAAGTGCCCTTCAATGCTTATTCCAGCATTATCCATTGCAGGTACCACTACTGTATCAACCTTGTTTGAATTAAGTGCGGCCATGAGGTCACTCATGCTGTCAAAATACTGTATTTCCACATCTTTATGTGTTTCACCGACAAGTGCACGGAACAGAATATCTGAGGCCCCACCCTTTCTTGTCATTCCTACCCTGTATCCGAGATTAGGGGTAACCCTTGAAAGGTTTTCGATTGTTACATAGTCTATAGGCAATCCACTCTTCACAAGGGATACAGTGGAATCCAGAACAATGTCTGGCTTCTGTTCTCCAATGTCAGAGGATTTTTTGAACTCTATATCTATGTCATTTCTTTCCATCATTGCCGCTACCAGTGGGTAGCAAACTGGTCCAGGTGCTGCTATAACTTTCATAGACCATCATTGCAAACTCATTTATTAAAGTAATGTGAACATAAGCATTATGTATGAAATAAATATTATAGAAAATTGTTTTCATATTTTCTTTATCGTAATTATTTTTATAATGTAATAATATATATGAAAAAGATAATGTAATTGTTTTAC
>DAUP01000071.1 GCA_002505185.1 Ferroplasmaceae archaeon UBA567
TATGTAATGACTTGATATTGTTTAGCCAAACACCATATCGAATAAAACCAGAACAATTCTATCACGAATATTTTAATATTTATGAGAATGGCAAGGGTATCTACACTTACGCCAATAGTTGGGCTTGTGCTTTACAATATTGGTATTTCATTAGCAACAATAGCAATAATTACGTACCATAAGGCTATACGATCCAGTATAAGTTATTAGTTCAACCAATAAAGCAGCAGTTTAAATTTGTCTATAAATGTGTCTAACCACAACAGAAGTTGGCATTTTAAATAATTAGTACACTTTCAGTATTTTTCCATTATATTCTCAATACAATTTATTATGCCATAAAAATCATTTAAATTTTCCCTTATAAATGTATATCCTATCCTATCATCAATTTTGCCGTATCGATGAACAACAATATTTCTAAATCCCTTCATATTTTTCATTAAAAATGCTATGTCTTTATTTATAATTTGATTACTATACAAATTATCGATTAAATCTGCATCATCATAAGGAATGCTTAACTCCAAATCGGAACTTAGAATATAAAATATATCTATTAAATTTTCAATAGAATATTCTATTCTTTTATAAATGCCATCTTTGATAAGACCTAAGTTTTGAAAATTATTATAATTGTCCGGCAAATTAATTTTTATTAAATCTAAACTATCATATATTTCTTTTATTTTGTTTTTTATAATATCTTTTCTCATTGTATCTTCTCCAAATTTATGATATCATAATATCCTCTTTTAAAATCTTCAAATTCATCTATTGTATTTTTAAAAATGTCGTATATGTCCTTATTTTTATGGTATACTATTTTCCCTTTCAAAGCATCGAATCTGATATAGAGGGGAAGGTCTTGAAATATGTGAACATCAAAAATATCATTTATATTTGATAGTACACCCAGTCTAAACCGGTCCCTTTCAATTTTATTATCGTTGTAATAAATGCATAAATCTATATCGGAATTTTTATGAAATGTGTTATTTGCATATGATCCGTAAATTATTATAAAAAGTATTTTGCCTTCCTTATCCAGATTTTTTATTGTATTGATCGAATCTTTAATTAGATCATCATACATAAAATCAAATTACAATCCTTATTAATAACTTTTGGATTTAAATCATAATTAGGGGAATGATCTACATACACACCTAGTTGTATAGTCGCTGGAGAATTTACAAATGCAGGATAGATTAATTTATATACGAAATATTTTTACCTATTTATGGTAGCTAAAAGTTTTGATAATGAAGTTGTGGATCACCGGCTTGAAGTAGTCGGAGTTAACCCAATACCCAATAGTGCAAGAACTATG
Organism: Ferroplasmaceae archaeon UBA567; assembly: GCA_002505185.1. Lineage (GTDB taxonomy): Archaea > Thermoplasmatota > Thermoplasmata > Thermoplasmatales > Thermoplasmataceae > Ferroplasma. Next base: position 1,334 of record DAUP01000071.1, read on the forward strand.
TCATCGAACAAGATTTTGATATTTTGGGCAATGGCCAGTGCATCTGCACTTACACCAATAGTTGGGCTTGTGCTTTACAATATGGGTATTCCATTCGCCACAATAGCTATAATTGTTGCGTTGCTGATAGGCATTATACCAGCCGGACTGGTAGCTGAAATGGGCAGGCAAATTCCTGTACCTTCTCTAGTAGTATCCAGAAAAACCTATGGTTTTATGACCTCTGGGGCATATTCCCTGATATTTACATTCCTTAACCTTGGATTCTTCGGGCTTAATGATACTGTGGGAGCTGCAATCATAAGCGGTCTTACCCATTCTAACATTATTATCTGGTATATTGTCATGGGTGCAATACAGGTGGTGCTTGTATTATTTGGGGCAAAATGGCTTGAATATTTTTTCAGGTACAGTGCACCTGTCCTAATTGTGAGCTATATAATACTAGCATATTTCCTTCTTACAACATATCCCATCAATTTTTCCCTTCTAATGCATCCAACGGGACCATTCACATGGGGCTCGGCTCTCAATTTCCTCCTTGGGTTCTCCATACTGGCCTGGTCATATAAGATTTCTACCCAGACCCGGTTCGGTTATCCCTATTCCAGTAACGATAGCAAAGGAAAAAGATTGCAATATTTTATCTCAAGTCCCATAGGAATAATGATTCCTGTTTTGCTAATGGGTCTTATAGGACTCATAGGCAACAGTGTCGCACAGGGGAGTGGCTGGAACATAGCAACACTAACATTTCCGGGACTTCATGGCCTTTTCGGCATAGTTATATTTATTGCTGCCCTTGGAGTTTCTCTTGCAATAATACATACCAATGCCATGAACTTATATCCTGCAACAGCGGATCTCCTGGCAGCCCTGCAACCTGCATTCAAGAACAAACCTAATGAAAAATTGGCCCAACCTATAGCAACCATACTTCTAGGTACTGGGGGCATAATACTTGCTATTGCTGGCATACTAGCGCATATCGAAACATTTATACTCGCCCTTGCGTCTATTATATTTCCTTTCACCTTTATACTCATATTCGACTGGTTTGTGCATCTTAGGTACACTACAAAAATAAGCGATTATTACGACATTCCCAAAACTATATTCATGAATTTACGGGCAGATGCTCTTGTACCTGCAATTATAGGCACCATAATAGCAATGTTCGGAATAGGGCCATATGATTTTATCTTCAATTACTTCCCACAGGCTCTTTTTGGTTCTCTCATAGGATTGGGTATATATGTGGCAGTTTATTATGGCTACAGTGTAAAGCATGTCAATTCAAATGAGGGTGTTTCAGAAAAAGTCAATTATTCCGATTTTGAGGTGGAATAAATTTATTAACATTTATTTGATTGCACATTAGGAGAAATTATGAATTTTATTATTCCATATTTTTTTCTCAAAAACGTAACCCGATACAAACTCACTGTCTGGTTTTAGCTTTATAAAACTGCTAAGGTAATCTGGGGCACATGTTGAACCTTCTGGAACATAGTCAAAGTCTGCTCCTTCTAATACAGTGTAATATGTCAAGTTCCCAGGGTAAGCATAAATCTGGTTATTCCCAATCTCATAAATGCCTTTATATTCACTGTCGAATTTCCACTCCTTATTAACTAAACCATGCTTCAGTTTCTGATTAAACGTATATGATGATATATCAATACCACCAAGAAAAAAATTATATTTTTGCACTATGGACATGCTAAAAGATTCCATGAGTTTTATGGACGGTATGTTATTCGTCTCTACCATGCATCTCATTGAATTATATCCATTTTTTATAGCACATTTATGTGTATATTCCAGCATAGTAGTGGCAATATGCTTTCTCCGGGATTCCTGGCTTACCCTGAGCCCGCTGAACCACAGTGAATTATCTTTCAGTGCCTCAATCTTGATAAATCCATCAATACCACTGTTGTCTGAAACATATACATTCCCAGAATTCAGATAAGATGGGCCGTAATGTGTGTTTATATAATCATCGTACCCTGCAGTTGATGATATATGACTAACTGAATTCCAGTCTCCGGGATTGGCTTTTCTAATCATTTTAGTCCAATTTCTTATGATTTAAAAAATTTTGTCATATTAATTGTGTTTATTTTACCTGTTTTCCTGGTCTTCCAGTTTTTCCGAGACATCGTCCACATTGAACGGTTGTCTGAAAAGTGATATAATTCCGGCAAATAGGGTAATACCAAATCCCACGTAGAATACGTCATGCATGGAGTTCATGAATGCGGGGGCTATTGTTTCAGGGAACCATATATGCCCGGTAATTGTTTTTAATGTACCTGCTGGTATAGAAGAAACCACACCGGGCGGTACAGTTGTCATCACATCTTTTACCGTATTAAGCCCCAGAAATGTAGAGAACAGTATTTCAGTTGGTGGTATGTGAGAAAAGTATGTTATAAAGCCTGATGCATGCTCACTGGTCAATGCTGCTGTTATGGTTCCTGGATATGTCAATGCAAGTCCAAGTATAAGTATGGAGAAAAATGCACCTATGCTGGATGCATATCCCGTATTCCTCATTGTGTTGAGTATGCCAGATGTTGATCCTCTTTCGTTTGCCGGGACTGAGGACATAGCAACAGTCAAATTGGGAACATTGAATATGCCATAACCTATTCCGTATATGGTTATTACTACAGAAAGCACCATATAAGAAAAATCATAGGTAAGCATTACCAGTGACAGAAGTGCAAATGCAGATATAAAAAGTCCAATAGTTGTGAGCCACCTGGGGTCAAACCTGTTGGCAAGTCTACTTGACAGAACACCGAATATTCCCATTGATATGGGCATTGGCAACATATATATGCCTGCCCAGAGTGGTGTCACAGCATATCTGTAGCCATGGATGGGAAGCCATATACCCTGAAATATAAGGGTAAGCATGTACATAAGCCCCATCATGCCCATAGCTGATACAAATGCCGTGAATATGCTAATGCTGAAATTTCTAGATTTAAAAAGATGCATGTCGAACATTGGTCCATTTACTTTCTTTTCAACAAAAGGAAAGAGTACAAGCATAATTGTTCCTATGACAAGTGCGGAAATTACCATGGGGTTTGTCCAGCCCATAGGGTTGTTTTTATATGGCGTAATCCCATAAGTTATCCCCAGGAGGAGAATTATAAGGCCCACGGCGAAAAGTATGTTTCCTGCAATATCAATATGCCTTGATGCCCTTTCGCGGACATCTTTCAGTTTCAGATATGACCATACAGTGCCAAATATTCCAACCGGTATGCTCACAAGGAATATGTCCCTCCAGTATATGGTTGCCAGTATCCCCCCGAGAACTATTCCTATGCTGACACCGGAAACTGCGGCAACACTGTTTATGGAAATAGCAAATCCCCTTTCCTTTGGAGGAAAATTGTCTGTTATTATTGCAAATGTATTTGCTATAATGAATGCCCCGCCCACTGCCTGGATTATCCTAAATATTATGAGTTCCAATGCTATTGTATATCCGGTTCCTGGAGCAATATACAGCAATATTGAGCCTACAGTGAAGATGAGGAACCCAAGATTGAATATTCTGACCCTTCCAAATATATCGGAAAGTTTTCCCATGCTGACCAGAAGCACAGAAAGAACGATCATATAACTCATAATAAGCCATAAAAGATAGGGAAATGACTTTGCCTGCATAGGATCTAGATGAATTCCATTGAATATTGCCGGGAGTGCCACTATTATTATGCTTGTATTAATGGTAGCCATTAATTGCCCTATTGTTGTATTGCTGAGGGCAATCCACTTTTCTTGCATTGCCTCAAAATTGCATCACCATATATAAACATTATTAGTAAATTGTTTACTAATAAAGCACATAATAATATTTCCTTACATTGTTCGTAAAAGTTAGTATACCAAAAATATATCATCACAATCCGTCACATTAATTTAATAATAGGCTATTATCATTCATGGTATCCGTTATTCCACTCAATACTGACAATACATATCTTGCAAGGGAATTTTTGATGAAGGATCCTTACAAAAATGCTAGGATGTACTCATTGCTGGAAAATGATGGGGGTAACTCATTGATAATTTATGACAGCGGCGTTATAAGGGGAATCCTTGCAGTAGACAAAAATAAAATGGAAATATGGTTTTACGGGAATAGGGGGTCATTCAAAGTGGCAATAGAAAACATTGAGCTTAATAATAAGTCCTCGTTGTTTATTGATAGCAAAAACCTTGACATAGCAAAGAGAAAATTCAGGATTCAATATTCCACTGTACTGGTAATGCGCCTTAAAATAAGGGATTACATAGATGAATCTGGAAATGCCAGCAGAGTTACTTTAGAGGAGTCTGAAGAATACATAGCCACCTTCGGTGTTGTACCAAATGAGAATACATTCATTAAAATGCTGGATGGAAAAATAGTTGGGGCTGCCAGTGTTTTGTCTCACAATATTAAGGTATGTACAATAGGATGCATAAAATATGAGATGGGCAATGAAGATCCGATTTCTGAAATTGTTTCATCCATAGTAAATGAATATAAAACATTCACAGAAAACATTGTGGTGTATGCAATATATGATGAAAAACTTAAAGATATGCTGGGAAAACTGGGTTTCACATACAGCGGTGAATTATTAAAACTATATAAAAGCGGGTGAAGAGAATGGTAAGTATGTTCCCTATAAATCCGGAGAAATCCTTAAAAAATCCCATTTTATTATGTTCTCCAAACATAGCTTTATATAAACCTGTGAATTTTCCAATCATATGAAGTATGATATCGTTGTTATAGGTGCGGGAATAACAGGTTTGAGTTCGGCTTACCATCTAAAAAAGATTGATTCATCCCTTAAAATTCTTGTAGTGGACAAATTCAAGACATTCTCACAGGGCAATACAGCAAAAAGTGCCGCTGCATTCAGGGATTTCTTTACATTGAGGGAAAATCAGGTTATGGCTCAAACAGCGATAAACTTCTATAAACATCTCCAAAACGACCTGGGCGTAGATCTTGGAATGAAATATACCGGGTACCTTTTCCTGTTTGACCATGAAAAAGATAAAGAATTTATTTCAAAATACCCACATTCAAGGATTGTGGATGAAGACATATCTGAAATATTTAATTTAAATATAGATAAGGATACCCAGGAGGTCATGGGAATAGGATCAATCAAATCAGCAGTTATAGACGAAAATGCGGGAATAATAGAACCGGATCTTCTGTCAAAATGGTATTACGACCAGCTTCTGGAAATGGGAGTGGATTTTCAATTTAACACCCTTGTAAAAAAACTTGTGTTGGCTCCGGATACAGCACTGAACTATCCAGGAGAGCCTTTTAACTGGCAGAAATCAGAAATAAAATATGCCGAAACAGATAAGGGAATAATTGAATCAGATTTCTATGTACTCTGTACAGATGTTTGGACTACTTCGCTGCTTAACCCCGTGGGAATTGACTCACATTTAAGGCCAAAGAAGAGGCAGGTATTCCAGATAACTTCTCAGGGGATACAGAAAATTATAAACAAAAATATTTTCAACGATTCTGGCGTGTTTCCATTTACCATATTCCCCACAGGTGTCTACATGAGGCCGTACCCAGAGGCAAATTCATTCTGGACAAGCCTTGCAGATGAGCTTAACAGGGATTTTTCGTTTACTGAAAACCCCGAACCGGAGCCGGATTTCTATACATATAACATAAAACCAATACTGGACAACTACTTCCCGGCATCTGAGAATTCAAGAATAACTGCATCGTGGGCAGGTTACTACTCATACAATACTATAGATTTTATGCCATACATATTCAACGAAATTAATATAATAATAGTTTCTGGATCAACCGGTGGCGGCATTATGAAGGGCGATTCCATAGGGAGGATAGTCGCAGCCAGATATGGCCATAAAAAAACTACAACACTTTATGGCGGGAAAAGAGTCGCAAACACATATTCCGGAAGATACAGGGGCACAAAAATCGAGGATATGGTTCTTTAATTCAGTTTCGCGATGTAATATTTTAACGGAAGTTCCACCTCACATTTCTTATCTGAACCGTTGTTCCAGGGAATAAACTCATTAATTGGCGTCCTGGATTTCCCACTAGGAATGTGTTGAATACAAAGGTATATATTGGATTATACATTATGTTATGTAAGCACTATGTACGTGGATGTTAGTAAATCGATACAGTATGGGAAGACATACACCAGATATCTCCTGAGAGAATCCTACAGAGATAATGGCAAGGTAAAACAGAGAACCATTGCAAACATTTCACACTGTTCTCCTGAAGAGATTCAGGCAATAAGGCTTGCACTGAAGTACAAAGGAAATATCTCCGATGTTCTCAGGGACGGTGATGAGATACATTCATCACAGGGTCACTCTGTTGGTGCAGTGTATTCATTGTTCAAGGTGGCACAGGAATTTGGCATAGCGAAGGCTTTGGGAAATACGGAGGAAGCAAAACGTTCACTGTGGATGATACTTGCCAGGATCATAGAACCGGGATCAAGAATGGCAAATGTGAGACTGGCACAGAGACATTCTGCCATAGACATACTCGGTATGGAGAATTTCAACGAGGATGATCTGTACGATGCAATGGACTGGATAGAATCGAACCAGAGATCCATTGAGAAGAGGCTCTTCAGTTCAAGATATAAGGGAAAGATACCTTCACTGTACCTGTATGATGTCACATCCAGTTACCTGGAAGGGGAGAAGAATGAATACGCTGAATTTGGATACAACCGTGACAAAAAGAGAGGAAAGATGCAGATTGTCATCGGCCTTCTGACGGATGATGATGGATGGCCGGTATCCATTGAGGTCTTCAGGGGAAACACATCGGATGTGAAGACATTCACATCACAGATAAAGAAACTCGCAGATGATTTCGGATGTGAATCTGTAACAATGGTTGGAGACCGTGGCATGATCAAGACGGAACAGATTGCGGATCTATCAGAAGAGCGTTTCTATTACATAACAGCAACAACAAAGGCACAGATGGAGACACTCCTGAAAGAGAAAATCATACAGATGGAACTGTTCACTGAGAAGTTATGCGAGATTGAGAATAACGGCATAAGATACATACTGAGAAGAAACCCCGTGAGGGCAAAGGAGATCGAAGATAACAGGAACGGGAAGGTTGAAAAGATCAGGAAGATAACAGACGAAAGGAATATGTATCTGTCTGAACATCCAAAGGCTGGCGTTTCAACAGCCATTGCTGCTGTTAATGAGAGAATCAAAAAGCTGAAGGTGTCAGGCTTCACCTACATTGATGCCACAGATCGGGTACTGACAGTAAGAATTGATGAAAAGGCCATGAAGGAGGAATCATACCTTGACGGCTGTTATGTCATCAGATCGAACCTTCCCGTAGATCAGGGAAGTACAGAGATAATCCACCAGAGATACAAGGATCTGTCAAACGTGGAATGGGCATTCAGGACGATGAAATCTGACACCATAGAATTACGTCCAGTACATGTAAGAAAGAAATCTCGCACAAGAGCCCATGTGTTTATTGCCATGCTGTCGTATGTGATAGAGAAACATCTCAGGGAGAAGTGGATGGATATCAATATCACCGTTGAAGAGGGCATACATGAATTATCGTCCATAAACTGCATTTCAGTTCATGCCGGCACAACCAGTTACAACCAGATACCTGAACCAAGGGATCTGGGTTCAAAACTTCTCAAAGCGCTTTCAGTCACCCTTCCAAAGGCAATCACAAGCAGTGACATATGTGTATCCACAAGGAAAAAACTGGAACTTAAACGGAAGAAGTAGGAAAACACGCTGTTCCTGTAAGATTCTTTGCTTTAATTTTCATGGAACTTCCGCTGTAAATAGCATAAATATAAGGAATGTATATTCATGTATTATCCATTACATATGATTAAAATCACTTCACATTTGTGAGAATTAAACCATGAATAAAATTCGGATATAAATCAACTTACCACGAACTTATGAACAGGTTCCTTATATCATCCATACCTGCATCTGCGGGATTTGTTATTATCCCTGTAGATTCAGATGCGAGGTTTACCAGTTTATCCAGGTTGGCATTAAAGGTTTTCTCATCTAGTCCTGCTTCAGAGACCCTGGTGGCCTGTCCTATATCCCTAAATATATGAACTATGGATTGATCCAGAGTTTTTTCTCTGTATTCCTCAGGAATTATATTATTAAGCCGGTTATATTTTTCCCTCACAGAATCATAATTGAACCTTATGACATTGGGAAGAACTACCCCGACCGATTTCCCATGAACTACATGAAAAATGGCTCCCAACGAGTGCCCGAGAGCATGTGCAAGTCCAATCTGTGAATTGGAAAATGACAGGCCTGCCATAGATGCCCCAATATGTATATTGTTTCTCAACTCCATATTTTCCGGATTTTTTACCAGTTTGACAATAGATGGTATGATGAGATCAATAGCTTTTTCTGCCATGGCATCAGAATATGGATTGCTCCACCTGCTTGTATATCCCTCTATTGCGTGGGTGATTGCGTCTGTTGCAGTATTTATTGTCTGCGCTTTCGGTAAAGATTTCACCATTTGCGGATCCAGGATAGCATAGTCAGGCATTATTTCTGGAGATGCCAGTTCATCCTTTCTTACTTCCATTTCATCAGAAACCATTGCGGCCCATGTGCATTCTGATCCGGTTCCACTGGTGGTTGGAATTGCAATTAAATGGCTCTTTTTTCTCAAATTAAGTTTTACCAGAGGGGTTACATCATAGAATTCAAGATCAGGGCGTTCATATTTAAAGAATAAAATTTTTGAACTGTCTATAACCGATCCCCCGCCTATGGATATAAAATATTCCGGAGAGAAATTATTTATGTCATCTAAATGTTTTGCCATATCCCTGTATTTTGGCTCCTCGGGAATATCATCCACTATTAATATCTCAGTATCAGGCATATTGCCCTTAACTATGTCAACTAGGCCAGCTCTCCTGATGTTTTTATCTGTCACTATTACTGCTTTTTTTATTGATAATGTTTCAAGAAATGAAAGCGAATCTTCTCCAAATATAACTTGAGGGGATCTAAAATACCACATTTACACACCCCCTATCTATTCTTGAAATATTAAATTCCATATAGAGCATTGACCTATTAAAAAAACACATGATAAATATACTCTTTATCCCTATATTAATATTATTGTTTGAACATTAGAACCCTACCTGAAATAATCTGTAGCCATCTGTTCTCCACCGGAATCTATGGTTATAACCTGTCCGGTCATTGATTCATTCCTGATTAAATAGAGAACAGTATCTGCAACCTCATCCGGCTCTATTAGCTTTCCAGTAAGGGTGAATTTTTTGGCAAAATCCTGTTCGTTAAGATCCATTATTTTTAACAAACTGTCTCCCATCCTTGTTTTCACAACCCCGGGGGCCACACCATTGACTCTTATATTGTAGGGAGCCAGTTCCAGGGAAAGAGATTTTGTAAGGCTTATCAGTGCTGCTTTGGTCATGCCGTACAGAGATAATCCTGGAAATGGTGATATTCCGGCCAGTGATGCCATATTTATTATGACACCTTTTTGTGAAATATTCATGAATTCTTTTGAAAGCCATATGGGTGAAAATAGATTGGTAGTGAACATTGCCTGAAGATGATTTTCATCTGTGCTTCCGAATGGTTCCACAAAACCAACACCTGCATTATTGACCAGAATGTTGGGATTTCCGAATCTTTCATTCGTGTCACTGAAAATTCTTTTTCTACCCTCTCCGGTGGAAACATCAGCAACCACAAGAATTCCCTCCGAAATGCTATTAATTTCCTTCAGTGTTTCCATACCTTCATCCACATGCTTTCTGACGTTGACAACAACCTTTCCCCCCGCCTCTGCAAGTTTAATTGCAATTGATTTTCCGATTCCCCTTCCAGATCCTGTTACAATACATACTTTATCTTTTATATCATACATAATTATCCCCGCCATATTCATTGAATTTTTCTTATTCCATATTTAATTCAAAATTCTATTTAAGACTTGTTTAATGATGTATTACCTAATTCCTGGAAAAGCTTCAGGGCATTATGGCAGGATTCAATAGTGAAAGTGTTGGCATTAATTGTTTCTCCATCTATTTCCACAATGCTGTTGCAGTTAACGCTGATTTTTTGAGCCCTTCTGTTTATCACATATTTATCCCTTATGTAGGTACCATTACGCAGAGACAACAATTTGAATAGAATTCTGATTTTTGGCATGTACTTTATTATATGCACATCAAGAAATCCATCATCTATAAGGGATTCGGTTGATGCGTGTATTCCCTTTCCATAATACTGGCCGTTTGCAATTATTATATCTATGATATTTTCATGAAAACTTTCCTTTCCAACTTCTATATCCGACATGACCGGCTTCATTTTCATAATGCACGAAAGTATTGCGTGAATAAAGGTTAATCCACTTCTATGCCGGATGGAATTAACCCTTTCCATTACCATGCCACCGAGTCCTGATTCCATGATATTTATAAAATATCGGGATTCTCCGTTTATATGAACAAGTCCGAGATCTATATTTCTGAATTTTCCAGTGGAGATGATCTCTGGAATTTCTTTAATGTTTACGCGCCCGATCGTTCTGGACAAGTCGGAACCTGTGCCAGCAGGAACAGGAACCAGAACTATATCTTTTCCAGCCAGAGCCTGTACTGCATAATTTATTGTTCCGTCACCCCCAACTGTAATGAGGTATTTTATATCTAAATTCTTTTCAATAAAATTAATAAAATTCTGCGGGTTTTTTTCTGTGTATGAAGAAGTTACATCATAATTATTCAACAACAATCGGATCTCCTCCATTATCCTGCCCGCATTTCCCGAACCAGCATATTCATTTCCCAGTATGTGGATCCTCATGGCTCACCTCCATTAATGTATAAATTCTTTCCTCCATTGATTTCCCAAGATCCGGTGAATAAATGCTTAAGGCCAGTCTCCGCCTTATGATATCTTCCGGTTTTACCGGGCATTCGTATTTTATTATTTCTTCCAGGCTCTGAGACTTCCTTGAATAATCTATATATGGCATATTCTTTATTTTCAGTGGTTTGTTCAATATACCCGAAACAATTTTAGCTGTCTTTCTTGCACCTACCCTGTAATCTGTTATTTTGCCCCCAAGTACGGAGATGAAATTATCAATCACCGATATTTTGAAATCCCTTGATATCTTTCCAGGGTCATTTCCAGCACCCAGTAAAACTCTTATTCCTGAGAAAGCAGCAATAATTTTATCTTCTTTAAATTCTGGGAAGAATGGACTTATGCTTTCAATCAGGTACCTGATATCTTCCCTATTTATAGAAAAATCATCAGGATTATCTATAAATTTGTCAGTTGTTCCAATATATGCTACCTCCCCTGAAGGTATAATAAAAAGTTGCCTGCCATCAATGAGGGATTTGATAACAGCCGCATTTTTTCTTCCCCAGACAGAAAAGGGAAAAACAATATGAATTCCCTTGCTGAGCCTGAAATTTTGTTCTGTGGGCATTCCTGCTATCTCTAATACCCCGTTACCCCAGGGTCCAGCTGCATTTATAACTATCCTGGAGTTGATTGTTTTATGCGTTCCAGAAATACTGTCATAAATTGTAATACTGTAAGCTCCATTGTATTTTTTTATTGCCTTTGCTTCCATGTAGTTCAGGCAAGATGCTCCATGCCTCTGGGCTGAAACTATGTTATAAATCACGAGTTCTGAGTCCACAGTAATTCCATCCATATAGCTATAATATCCATCTATTCCCCCTGGATAAGTTCCAGTATTCCTGACATGCCGGGTCAATGGGAATTTTCCAGACAATAAATTGTAAAGCGACATTCCGATTCCAAGTTCTATCCTGTTCCACATCTTTTTTCCGGTAAATATATGAAATTCTATAGGCCTGACTATATCAGTATGCCCAATAAGATAATTTCTCTCCTTTAAAAGTCGAAAAACCTCCAGAAATCTACCATTCTGAAGATATCTTAATCCCCCGTGGATAAGCTTTGATGATCCGGAACTGGTACCAGAAGAGAAATCGTTTTTTTCAACCAGCAATGTGCTCACACCGTTTTCTGCCAGTATATTTGCAATTCCGGCTCCGGTTATTCCACCGCCTATTATAGTCACCTCATATGTCTTGCCCTCTATGGAATTAATGATGTTCTTCCTGGTATCTCTGGAGAATTCATCACTCATTTTTCCACCCGGAGAAGAGATTGTCATCAAGCAGAGATTGCATTCTTATTTTATTAGGATGCTGATATTTCTTAAGGTACGTGCCCATGCCGTGATGATCTGACAGCGCGGCCCCCATTTTTATAAAATTATTCATTATACTTTCCCGTACTGCACTGAGGTCTTCCATGGCATTTTCCGATCTTATTATGAAGGTAAAATAAATGCATGCACCTGTTTCATACATATGGGAGAGATGTGCCATTATAATGCCCTTAAATCCCCTTTCCTTTTCAATTGAATGAAATTTCTGGATGGTGCTTTCATGAAGGGCTGGAATAACATCCCACATTGCAGAGGTTTCCAGGGTATCCGGTACATATCCATGTTTCCAGAGAATATTTGCCATTGCAGGTCTTGTATATCTTTCCCTGAACCACTGCCTGGCTGGAAATGATCCCGCTGAAATGCCGCCTGAAATTTTATCCGGGAACTGTGAATTATTATTTACTCCTATCATCATTGCCCCTTTTCCGACACCACGCATTTTAAGATAGTTCAAAAACAGCCTTTTAAGCGATGAATCGCCTCCACTTGAAATGGCAATACTGGTTTCGGTTTCATCGGAAAGCCTGAGAATCGTGGGAAACCTATCCATGGTTCTTATTGCTTCTATTCCGTCGTTAAAGCTTTTAAAGAAGTAGGATTTGAAAAATCTTTTTGCAGGCTGCCGGAAAGTCTTTAGGGTAGCCTCAACTATTAGCCCATATTTCCCCTCACTGCCCAGAAATGCGGATTTTGCTGGGAACCCGGATGATTCTCTGGGAACAATTCTGTCATCTATTTCCCCCTGAGACGTTATTGCCCTGACCGAGATAATTGCATTTTCTATACCACCATACTGGTTGGATTCCTGTCCGTTTTCCAATGTACCTATCCATCCACCCACGGTCGAGTAGTTAAAGGATTCTGGAAAATTGCCACAGGTATATCCATGNNCCATGTGAATTCAGTGTTTTTTCCAGTTCTGGGCCATATGTTCCTGAACCAACTGTTACAGTATTTCCCTTCAATGATATGCTGTTAAGCCTGGATGTGTCTATTGCAATAACGCCAGATCCGGGTTTTAATCTAAAACAGCCGGTTACATTTGTGCCACCTCCAAACACTAAGGCCTTTAATCCGGAATTTTTTATGCCATCCATTATACTATTTAGATTGTTATATTCAGGATAGACAACACCTTCAACTATTGGCATAGAAGCATTGTACCTTGATTCAAGAATTTCAGGAGATGATTTTCCAATTGAGTGTAAAAACCTTGATTTTATGTCAATACTGAAACTTCCTTCCGGAAAAAACCTCTTTAAATCGGTTTCAGAGCCACTATACATATTTTCATCTATATTTCTATTTCCGTCCCAGACAACATTTGTATGCACCTCAAACATATTTTCTATTACCTTAAACTCTGGAGAAAAATCCCTACTTATATCTTCACCATATAGAACCGGAATTAACACATAATACAAATAGAAGATAATATATAACGTTATGCCGGGCAACAATATGAGAGATGTATAAAAATTTAAAAGATTGCTTCTTTTAAAACTTAACTTATTAACGATTAACTATCACTAACTTTTGCCATTGATGTATGTACAGAATTATTGTAATTTTGTTTTAGGTTTTTCTCAGCATAGCTAGGAATGGTAATGATATGTAATATATCCTCCATTCATATTTTTCTGATATGGTAATATTCCCAATTCGCTACATTTGTAGCTGTTTCTCCACGGAATGCGTGTTAACCTTGTGGCATTCTCCAGCAATAAAGGTTGCATATTTCAACCAATAATAGATAATGTGTTCAGAAATCAGGCATTCCACATTGGATTGTAATTTTTAGATATTGCATTTCCTTTATTTTTTCTCCTAAGGGTGTAATATTTTTCGTTCACGATGATAAAACTTTAAATTGCCGTTATTATATAGACATTTATGGAATTGGATTGCGAAGAATTTCATCGTTGGTTTGACCAGGCACTGTACACCTATAATCTCATCGATTCTGATATTAATAATAAGGGTTACAGCTGGGCATGTTTTAAGGCTCAACAATGTGGAGAACTGGCCATTAAAAGTATACTATTATCCTTTGGAAAGAATGCTTTTGGCCATGGAATACTGAATCTATACAATCAAGTTGCTGAAATATTCGGACCTAATATGGAAATAAAGAATGCAATATCATATCTTGATAAGTTATATATATCACCAAGATACCCAGATGCGTTTACCGAAGGCTCCCCATGGGAACATTTTACGGATAATGATGCTCTTCTTGCAAAAGAATCGGCAGCGAAAATCATATCCTATGTAAAAGAGGTGATGCCCAATTGCCAATAAATGAGGAAATTGAAATTAGAAGAGAAAAGCATAAACGCACATTAAATCTACTGAACCAGTATGCAACAGAGTTATCCAGAGAATTAGGGAATGTAACCTTCATATTGTTTGGATCATACGCCAGGGGAGATTTTAATTTGTGGAGCGATATAGATATAATAGTTATATCAGATAAATTTAAGAATATAAGATTTTTAGATCGCCCATATATTCTGCCTGAACTGTATGATGAAATCAATTATGCTGATATAATTTGTTGGGATTATATGGAAGCACAAAAAATGCTTTTAAAACCATCATGGAAAGAGGCATTAAAAAATTCCATAACAATAAAAGATGACTATAAATTAATGTAATAATAAGTGTAAGGATCGAATTATTATTATGCTATTTTATTCAACAGAGTAGGTAGCCGGGAATTAAGATTTCAACATTTGAGTGTTATCTTACACACAGTGATATTTTTGATTTTATATATAATATACAAAAATCTGAGCCCGCCGGGATTCGAACCCGGATTATAGGCTCCGGAGGCCTATATGATAATCCGTTACACCACGGGCCCCTAAGATTTATAACCTATATCCCTGAGAAGTTTCCTGCGTTTTTCTTTGTCCGAATCCTGTTCAACTCCTACTGGGGAATAGCCATCCGCGATCCCTATTATAGCATTTGTATTTTCTGTTTTTGCCAATATTACCTTAAGCGGATTTGCAGTGGCAGCAAAGATTGTTCCCACTTCCTGGCTCATTTTCAGTTGTGGTAATATGCTTATGGGAAAGGCATTTTTCAGGAGTATAATAAAAGTATGCCCGGCTGAAATTGCTTTTATATTGTTTATGCCATAATCTATTAATTCTTTACTATTTCCTTCATAGCGGATTAATTTATCACCGGAAGCTTCAGAAAATACTATAGCATATTCACATGCCGGAATTATTGTTTTTATTATCTCATTTATATCTTCAACCGTCTTGATGAAATGGGAATAACCCAGTATAACATTCACGCCATCGGGTTTTTCAATTTCTACGGTAATAATTTCCATAATAACTTAATTGAATAAACAGATATTAATTTATTCCATGTTACTGCCTTAAAAAGTTAAAAAGCATGATTATACCGGCAACTCCCAGGAGGCTTATAAACATAAGAGGTATTGCAACATCAGGTCCAAGAAAATGGGAAAAGTAGTAATATATATAAACGGTAATTCCACTCTGGAGGATGAAAATTGAACTAAATCCTATAATCTGTGAATATACTCTGGCATGTAAATGCCTGTAATAACCCACATAATATACTAAAAGCACAGCCAGTGCAATGAGTTCAAATGCCGCAATTGCCATATCTGAAATCCAGAATAACTCCATAGTTGCACCATTATTGTATGATAAATATTTAAATTTATATGAAAATAATTAATTATTGGAGCGAGGATATGTTACCTGCACCGGTTATGTGGAACGTTTCATTTATTATCATATAGTTCACAGGTCCTGTTGATGAGTGGCCTTCATTGTAATACTCGATGCGGTATGTTGTATTTATGTACTGGAATGCATGTGTTGCACTATTCTGTACTATAAACTGAACGAAATTGGCTGTTACTGTTGCTGTGTTTCCGTTTATTGTTACTACTGGATTATTCGTTGTACTGGTTGATGCATAGAACCATACTGCCTGCCATGCTGTAAAGAACTTATTCCATGTGGTGTTTATTGCAGATGTTCCGTGGTATGTGCCGTTTAATGGGCCTCCTATCCAGTGCAATGTTGCATTTCCTGCGTATTGCTGCATGATAATCGAGGAATTCTCAATAGCTATCTGGTTCCAGTGTTCAGTTGAAAGCTCACGGGCGTCGTTTACTTCCAGCTGTGTTTTATCCCTGGCTATGGCCGAGCTGTCCATGTAATAGACACCGATAAATGCACCTGCGAATATTATGGTCAGTGCTATAAAAACTGCTGATATGATTTTCCAGTTCATTTTAGATCTATTATCTATTTCCTGTAATGTATAAATGCATATTTCAAAATTATATGCAATTCATTTACAAATTATATACAGAAGGATAAGCATACTATAATACAATTACTTCTTTTCTTCAATTATCTCTCTTACCATGTGAAAATTTTTCTGGTAATAATCGGAAAGAAAATAAATACATCCATAGCCATCGCCCTCTTTTCTTACTATTCCATTGTCAAGAAGTACCTTTATGTGATGTTGAGCTGTCCTGTAATTAGATTTCAATGCTTCAGCTATTTTATTGATGTTTTCCGGATTGTCCCGCAATATTTCCATGATCATGGCCCTTTTCTGCCCGCCACGGGTTGCAACTAGAAGCCACCACAGTATTCTATGGTATTCGTCCGGAAAATCCATAAGTTTGTTATTGCCATTACAATTTAAATATTACCATAAAAAAATACACAAATTATAAAAAAAATAATTTAAGTCCGGGATTTCATATTGAATTCCCCTGCATCCCTTAAAATTTCTGGCTTTTTCATTCTGTAATACATGGTCACCACAATTCCGCCTCCCAGTATCCACAATATTGTAATTATGAAGGATGCAAAATATGCGTCATTTACCGCACTTGGAGCAGTAAAGAACTTGGTGAAGATATTGCTCATGGTAAAGTATACGACTATAAGTCCCAGGATGGTAGCTATGGATGGCAATATACCGTGCTTCAGGAGATTGAATTTGTTTATTCTTTTTGTGTATATTGTCAGAGATGTGTTTGCTATCATATGGACTATGATTATGGATATTCCTGTACCTGCCATAAGAACAAATGCGGCACTCAGTGGGCCGAAAATAAGCCCCATGGTAACATCCAGGACAAATGAAAGCAGTGCCCATATTANNCTGCAGTGGCCTTTGAAACACCGTTGGAGAGATAGCTGTTTATGGTGAAGACAATCAGCAGCACCAGGCCGACAGGACCAAGATATCTGGAGAATACTGTAAGTCCTGCATCACTATGTGTTGCAAAACTTCCTATACTGCTAACACCCCATCCAACTGTAAGTGCATAGGCTGCGGGAATCAATGCCACTGCTGTGAGGATCATAGCAATTACTATTGATTTTCCTATGTTCTTTTTGGGCTTGCTTATTTCCTCTGATATGGTTGTGACAACTCCTGAACCGGTAAAATCCAGTATTGAGAATACCGATGCAAACATAATGGATGAAAAACCAATACTGTATGGCCCGCTTACCTCAAATGGTACAACAGAATTGTGTGCTCCTACCCTTATTATTATAATTATAGAGCCAATTAGAAGGAACATAATTTCAAGAAGTCCTGCAATTGCAGTATAGTTCAATGAAGGCCGTATTCCAAGATATGTTACTATGATAATAAATGCCGTAAACATACCAGCAAAAAGTATCCAGAGATATGGAATGGAAGTTACCGAGGGCGCCATAAGGAATATAAAGGCTGATAATCCAAGTATTCCGAATGCTGCTCCGGTAATGTCGTAGTACATGAAACTCAGTGCCGTTATTGGGCCAAGCCTGCCCTTGTCAGTGGCACCTGCAGCATAAGCGTAATAACTCCCAGAATTAGATTTGAGCTTTGAAAACTCATATGGAGTTACCATCCATAATGCATAAATTATCCATCCTATTATTACAGACATAACTGTCTGGGCTCCTGAAATTGAGAATGATGCTACCAGCAATATGGCTATATCAGCCGCCGGCGCCACCTGCCCCAGAGATTGAAAAACTCCCTGAGTAAGCCCAACAGAGTCTCTTTTTAATTTGGTGTGCGTGATAACCATTTTTACACCTGTATGTATTATCTTTAAATAGTATAAAGGTTTTTCGTTACAAATTCTCAGATTTATTATAATTAAAATAGTAATATAGTCCAAAATCTACTGTTCTTTAAATGCCGGATATTATCCTTTCCTATACCAGTTAAAAAAATTCCTAAAATCGTAAGAATATATTCTAATCAAAAAAAAATTAATGTTTAATAAGTTTCCAGTCGCTTTTTGCTGCCACTTTTCCCTTTCTTTTCTGTACATAGTTATACGCTGAGAGGGCTGCTGTGGCACCCTGGCCGGCAGATATCACGGCCTGTTTGTATGGTGTGTCGGTTACATCGCCGCAGGCAAATATACCCTCAGTGGAGGTTTTACAGAATTTATCCACTATTACCTCATTATTTTCGGTAAGTTCCACCAGGTCTTTCACAAAGCCAGATTTTGCTATATATCCCATTTCGGCAAATACAGCTGAGACTGGTAAAGTGTTTCTTTTTCCACTGGATTTATTTTCAAAGGTTATGGATTCTACTGACTGTTTGCCGTTTACTGAAATTAATGTACTGCCAAAAAAGATTTCCTTGTTTTTTATACTGTTTACAGTTTCCAGCATTTCATCTTCCCCTAGCAGTTTTCTCCCATTGGTTATATAATGAACCTTGCCGGCAACAGAAGACAGGTATATCATAGCCTCAAGGGCATGACTTCCGTTTCCCACTATTGCAACCTCCTTTCCCCGAAACAGTGGACCATCACATATTGCACAGTAAGATATCCCGTGGCCCTTTAGTTCAGCCTCACCACTTACATTCAGATCCCTTGGAGTCTTGCCAAATGCAAGTATCACTGACATTGATGAAAATTCCTTATTAGCGGTTTTCACTGTGAAATTATCACCATTTCTGGAAATTTTCAGTACCTCATCATATAGAAACTCTGTTCCATAATTCTGGGCTTGATCCTTGAATTTACCTGTCAGTTCAAATCCGCCTATCATGTCAAATCCAGGATAATTCTGTATATCTGTGGTAAGCAATGCCTGGCCGCCTATATCCTTTGTAATTACAAGGGTTTTCATGCCCTGCCTGGAGGCATAAATTGCTGCGGACAGCCCCGCAGATGCACCGCCAACTATTATGGTATCATAGGTATCCATAATACCACCATTATGCCAGGTCTTTGATTTTCTGGATCAGGAATTCCTTTGGAACAACACCTATTGACATGTCCACAACCTTCCCATTTTTAAAGAACATGATTGTTGGTATGCTCTCTATCCTGAGGTTCCTTGATGTAACGGGATTTTCATCCACATTTACCTTTCCAAAATTTGCCACATCAGAGTATTCTCCTGAAAGCTCGTCTATCACAGGAGAGATATATCTGCATGGTGCACACCAGGCTGCCCACATGTCGATAACTGATAATTTCGGTGAATTTACAAATGACTGGAAATTCCTGTCGTTTAACTCAACTGGCCCGCTTTTTCCTGTACTCTTACCAAATACATTGTTGTTTTCCATTCTAATTACCTCCATAAACAGCATAATGCCATTATTATAGCATAACTGTTAAAAAGATATTTCAAAAAGATATTTAACTGTATTGTATGGTATTGTAAAAACAATGCAATATAGTTATATAGAAATACACAATATAGAAATATGGGTTCCTTTAATCAGATACTGGATGAAAATGCCACCTGCAGGGATATGTTTGAATATTTTTTCGATCTGTCACCATCTGATATTGCGGTTCTTTATTCTCTCACCAGGGACACATGTGAGACTCTGGATGATATAGCCATGAAGATTCAGAAGGACAGGACAACTGTATTTAGGTCTCTCCAGAGACTTGTTGGAACTGGACTGGTCACAAAGAAAAAAAATGTAATGGAGCGTGGAGGATATTATTATTCATATACAAGAATCAGCTCTGCAAAGATAAGTGATTTAATCAATGAGAAAGAAAAAGCTTTCCATGCTGTGCTTCAATGCCTGTTAAATGATATAGATAAAGAATTCAAACATGAAATATATCAAAAATATTAATAGTATCTGGCAATAGTTACTCTAATGATCAGGATACAGGAAGATAAAATAATTCCAGAAGACCTCATAAATGAAGTGAGGAGCAGGGAGGCAGGAGCCATAGTTACATTTTTTGGAACTGTAAGATCAAGGGATGAAACATCGGAAAATGTTATAGGTCTTATATATGAGGCATATGAGGAAATGGCAATTAAAAAGATAAAAGAAATTGTGGATGAGGCAGGAAAAAGATATCCAATAATGGATGTTTCAATTATTCAGCGGATAGGGCGTGTAAACCTTAGTGAAGATTCAATCGGCATAGCTGTATCATCTGAACACAGAGGAGATGCATTCCATGCATGCGAGTACATAATAGACCAAATCAAAATTTTGCCTCCCATATGGAAAAAGGAAATTTATTCCTCCGGTGAAGTCTGGAAATCTGAAACATGACCCTTGGTGAAATATTTTGATCTGCCACTATAAACTGCTATTCCAGTAAATATGGAAACTATGAGGAATAATATTATAGCATTGAATTGCAATCCCACAAGCACCAGTATTGCCCCTGCTGTCAGGCCGCTCACTGCCTCCATAATTTTATTGAACATATAGTTCCAGCCGTTTCCTATTCCCCTTAATGAAGTGGGTATAAACTCATTCAGAACGGCATTGTATGCCATTGGGCCTGAATAATTCATGAAAATGATGACTATGGATAATGGTATTACAGAGTATACCGGCAGTATTCTGGAGAATGCCATAAACAGTGCAAATATGGATATTGCAGCAATTATGGATGGAATTACAGCTGCACGGTATATGCCGAAATGTTTTGCCAGCAAAGGTGATATCACTGCACCGGCAAATCCAAAACTGTATATTATTGCATCTGCCTCCAGTATCTGATAAAATGTCAGAAATTTTAATATTTCCAGCATATATGTAATGTAAAATGCAAAGCCCCAGCCAATGAATCCAACTATACCGTTCAGGGAAAAGGCAAAAAGGAATTCCCTGTTGAGCCCCCTGTAGAATATGGATACAAGGTTCTTCAGACCTGTATTGTTTTTATGTTCAGATGCTTTTATATCCAAATCCCTGCCATATACATTCCTTAAGACCTTACGGGTTTCCCGGTATTTACCATTGCCATAAAGCCATATTGGAGTTTCCGTCAGCCTTGATCGGAGGAGGAGGATTATGGCTGCGAATATTCCCCCTATAACGAAGATGTAGCGCCAGACAGAATCGTTGTGTATTGCTCTATCCAGAAGGAATACAGAACCCACAGCAATCAGTGCAACAACGGAAAAGCTGTATGCCCACAGTGAGTAATAATGGTTTCTCTGTCCCCTGCTTATATATTCATAGATATAGGAAAATCCTGTGGCAACATCACTACCTATTGAAAAACCCATTATTATCCTGAATATGGTGAATTCGTATATGTTAGTGGATACAGCAATTAAGAATGCAAAAACAATGAATATTGCCATATTGTACATCAAAAGCCTTTTCCTCCCAAATCTGTCAGTAAGGTATCCACCAAGGATGGCACCCCCTATGGCACCAATATTGGCTGCCGCAATGGAAATGCCAAGCATTATGCCCAGTGGATTGAGGTCTGCCCTGAAGAATGTAAGCACAAATCCGAATGCTGTCAGATCCCACACATCCAGGAATACACTGGCTGATGCTATGAAAACCATGTATATGCCCTTTATATTATCATGTCTGTAGACAAATTCGGCCACACTGTTGGATTCCATAGCATTCTTAAATGCAGTAGAGATAAAAACCTTTGCAGAAACAGGATTACCGGACTATGGAAATAATTAATAGCCAGTAAGTTTTACATTCTCTATGCAGGTCAAGGAAAAAAATGCCGTCTCCGAACTGGTAAATACAGTGGGGAAAGAGAATATACTTACAGCAAAGGAGGAATTGATACCATATATGAAAGATGCTTCCTATATAGAAGGTATAATGCCTCTTGCCCTATGCCTCCCAAAAAACACAGACCAGGTTTCAGATATTATGAGAATATGCAATAAATACAAAATCAATGTGACTGCAAGAAGTGGTGGTACTTCACTGACAGGCTCATCCACAGGTAGCTTTTCAGGGGTTATTCTCAGCACTATGAATTTAAACAGGATACTTGATATGGACATATCATCAAGATATATTGTATGTGAACCTGGAGTCAGGATAGACACTCTGAACAGTGAGCTCAGGAAATACAATTTCTTTTATCCACCTGATCCTGCAAGTTCCAGGGCATCCACCATAGGCGGTTCACTGTCCACCAACGCTGGAGGTTTACGGGCAGTGAGGTATGGTGCCACAAAGGAGTGGGTACTGGGCATGGAGGTAGTCCTCCCAACCGGTGATATTATAAGGACAGGGGAGTATACACTCAAACGCAGTGCTGGATATGATCTCACTGCATTAATGATAGGAAGTGAGGGGACACTTGGGATAATAACTAAGGCCATACTGAAGATAGAACCTTTGCCTGAAGCCACTGCAAGGATCATAGGTTTTTACAGTGATATAAAATCTGTGGGAAAATCTATGGATACCATAAAAAGCCACGGGATTACACCCATAATGTCGGAATTCATGGATCTGGGTACCATAAATTCAATAAGGAAAGCCATGGGGCTTGAAATACCTGATTATACAAAATTTCTTCTTATGGTAGATGTTGACAGCCCTTCAGAGGCACTGGAGAAAAAGATTGGGGCAATCCAGAATATTATGAGTAAATTCTCCAGGGATGTGATAGTGGTCAGGGACCAGAAAAGGATGGATGAAATATATGCTGCCAGAAAGGGTGCATATTCTGCACTCCTGGAACAGAGGGAAAACAGCAGGCAGCTTGTAGTAATAGGTGATGTGATTGTGCCTTCCAGCCAGCTTGCCGATTCTCTTGAAGAGATAGAGGAATATGTCAAAAAAGATGGAATCAAGACAACACTTTTCGGGCATATAGGTGATGGAAACATACATGCCAATATGTTCATGGACAATACAGAGGAGGGAAGAAAAAAAATGGAGAAACTCCAGATGGACATTGCAAAGGTTGCCATAGAGCATAATGGGTCAGTTTCAGCGGAACACGGAATTGGAACCGAAAAAAACCTTCTTCTCTACGAAGAATATAGGGCAAGGAATTCACTATACTCCCTGGAAATCATGAAACTTATCAAGAAAGCTTTCGACCCTAATAATATACTCAACAGAGGTAAGATTTTCTATGAACCTGATTGAAGAGATAGAGAATATTACCGGTAAATGCATAAGTTGTGGATTCTGCGAGAGTGTGTGCCCCACTCTGAGTGCTGATGGATTCAACTCAGTCTTCGGAGCACGTGGAAGGGTTATTCTAGCTGATTTTGCCATAAAAAATAATCCGGATGAGCTTGAACTTGGTGATTCATTCTATTCCTGCCTTGACTGCTACGCATGCGTGAACGTGTGTCCGGCAGGTGTGAATGCTGGAGTTGTCAGCGAGCTGATGAGGGAACTGGTTGTTTCTGGTAAGGCTGGTAAGAAAAATCCTGTTGCAGAAATGATAAAAACAAGCATAATGAATTATGAAAATCCACTGGGGCTCAAGGAAGAAGCGGCTTCCTGGGCAGATGGCATCAAATTTGATGAGTGCAGCACACTTATGGTGACAGGCCAAATGTACCAGATGATGCCCTATACAAGGCAGATCAACAGGATAAGAAAGTACATTGATGAGGATTTAGTGGAAAATGTAGCCTCTGCACTCAATAGCCATATATCATTAATAAAGATATCAAGGCATTTCTATAACAGGGAACTTAAGATGAAGATGGAATCCGACCTTAGAAATATTGTATCACTGTTGCAGAAATCAGGTGTCAAATTCGGATACCTTGGTACTGAGGAGCCATATCCTGGAATGTTTCTCTACGATTTAGGATATATAGATGAATTCAGGGAATATGCAGAAAGGGTATATGCATTACTGGTGAAAAAAGGTGTAAAAAAAATTATTGCTATTGATCCCCATACATATGACATTTTTCAGAACATATATCCTAAATTCATAAAGAATTATAAGCTAAAAATAGTTTATTATACAGATCTACTGGATTTGAAATACAGGAATTTCAATGGTAATATAACTGTCCAGGAACCGTGCCACATGGTATTGCACAACAACAGCTTCAGAGCCATTGACATATTGAATTCAGTTGCAGAAATAAGGTTACCTGAGAGAAATGGCAAATCAACAATGTGCTGTGGAGGGCCGGATGAACTTCTTTTCCCTGATATTTCAGGCAAGGTCTCCATGCAGAGATATGCTGATCTGAAAAAGAAATCCGACAACATCGTCACAATATGCCCATTATGCTACAATAGTCTTGCTTATGACAAAAATGTCTGGGATTTTTCAGAATTTATGGGAAAACTTGTTCAGAATAAATGATGTTTTTGAATATTTAAACTCAGAAATTGTATATTTAATTACTCTCCCTCATTTTGTTATATACTGATTTCGA
>DAUP01000003.1 GCA_002505185.1 Ferroplasmaceae archaeon UBA567
CATATTATAATACTACTTTATATATAAATGTTATATGTATTTTCATGCAAAATAAACCTTATGAAGGTAGTGTTTCAGACAGACTCGAACGGCTGCCATTTAGCTCGGTTCAGAGGGATTTCCTGTTAATGGTTGCTGGAGGAGAATGGGCTGAGACCTTAATGTTGCTTGGTAACGGTGCAATACTGGCACTGGTAATCACGGTGTTGGGCATATCACATAGTTTGGGTGCTGCTATTATAACAACCGCATTTTTTATGGGGGAATTTGTCGGCAGTGCTTTCTTCGGATGGCTTGCTGATAGAAAGGGAGAAAATTTGTTTTCCTTTACAATCTTCTTGTATTCTCATTTGGTATGTTAATAGCGGGTTTCATGTCTCAACCTTACCTTATTGCTGTATTTATATTCATAGGTGGCATTGGAGTAGGTGGTGAGTTTCCATTAGTGGATTCCTTTACTACAGAAATGATGCCAGCAAAGGTTCGTGGCAACCGTCTGGCATTAGTGTATACTATCGCAGTTACAGCTGGTTTTGTCATAGCTTTTCTTACATATGAAATGGATAAAATAGCCCCGCTTTATTATTCATGGAGAATACTATTCTGGTTCATGGCTGTCGTTGGATTCGCAATATGGGCTGTTAGAACAAGGCTGAAAGAATCACCAAGATGGCTTGAAGTACACGGTGAATATAAAAAAGCAGATGAAATCACAACAGATTGGGAGCAGAGGACCATGAAAGCTAAACATCTGAGTGAACTGCCAAAACCCACAACCAACACTCCAATAGAAGAAAACAGGAGCAGATATAAAGATATGTTCGAACCGGATGTTAGAAAAAGATCAATAATGATGATAATTTTCCAGTTTTTCCAGTCTGGTATATTCTACGGATTTACATCACTTGCCCCATTATTCCTTATTGAGAAGGGATTTAACCTTCCAACAACTCTAGGATTCGTATTCCTCATCTTTACAGGGTTTTTCTTTGGTTCGGTATTTAACCTATTTATAATAGATAAGGTTGAGAGAAAATGGGGCATAGTAGGGAGTGCAGTGCTTGCAGGAATATTTGGAACGGCATTTGCAATAGTTTCTAATGTATACCTTATAGTTATATTCGGGTTTATAACAACATTTATACTGTGGAACTTCTCTAATTTCTTCCACGCATACCAGGCAGAGATATTCCCAACAAGGATAAGGCCAACAGCAGCAGGAACTGTATACGCCGTTAGCAGGGTCTCAACGGCTATTCTAACCCTGTTTATAGTTGATATATTCCTTCCTCATGGTGTTATAGCTAGCTTCGGGATAATATGGGTATTCATTGCAATTGTAGTTTTAGATTTGGGGATTCTTGGGCCTAAAAGTTCCAGGGAACAGGTGGAAACCATAGCACAATAATTATAAATTTTTTTATTTTTACGTTATAATTACCATAAATATAATGTCTGTAAAAAATCAATCCTGGAAATGACAGTTATTAACAGTAAGAATAGTTATGTTGCCACTGCTATACAGGCGGTTGCCACAATCAAGGCAAACATTACGAGGTATACAGCCTCATTCTTTTTTGACAAAACGAGATCACCCATGATTTTCTTATTTCTTCCTATAATCCACAGCATTGTCATTGGAGCCACAAGGG
Source organism: Ferroplasmaceae archaeon UBA567 (assembly GCA_002505185.1). Classification (GTDB taxonomy): domain Archaea; phylum Thermoplasmatota; class Thermoplasmata; order Thermoplasmatales; family Thermoplasmataceae; genus Ferroplasma. The sequence goes on from DAUP01000003.1 coordinate 1,653, forward strand.
TGAAAACAAAAAATATCAGCAAGTAAAGCACCAGAGAAATCATACTTGATGGATTTATAAACATGATTGCTATTGCTGCAGGTAAACTCTCGAGTATATAGACGAGCCAGTAGGAATTCTTTGAAATATTAAGGGATTCTGCAATTCCCCATGCACTTCCCAGTGATATGGCTATTAGGGCTATGAAACCTGCTCCTATAAGCCCAAATCCCAGTACAATAGGTGATAGGGATCCGGCTATTGGCGTCAGTACACTGCCAAGTTCTCCTGGCGTTGAGAAAAATGATGCATGTGAAGCATGTGGTATCCCAGCAAAGGCCATCTGTGCAATAATCATAAGTAATTCTGTCATTATTGCACCTGCTAAGGTTTCCTTACGCATTATGGTCACTGATCTGGGCCTGCTTATTTTGATGCTGGTATTGTCGATGCCAGTCAATTTCAGGCCAGTTGCTGATGCCTGGAAGAATATCATAAAGGGCATTATCACAGCCCCAACATTAGCCGCCAGCAGAAAAAAATATCCGGAAGTGGGTTTTATCATTATTGGATTAGAAAGAGGAGATGACATGGATATGAAGCCACGAAGAGACAATGATAAGAGTAATGCAATTATTAGGAAAAATGACATTATGAGCAATGGTTTTTCAGCCTGGTTATATTTTTTCCGGGTAACTATCAATATGTGTATAAGATATATAGCTGGAATCGTATAATAAATGGAAAGGCCCATTATCTCGAGACCAATACCTATTCCCAGATATTCGATGCCATAGGTTACCATATCCGTTAATGCCATTGGCAATGCAACCAGAGATGCTATTTTCTTTCCGTAATTTTTGCGAATAATGTTTCCGAGACCATCTCTTGTGGCTATACTTATTCTGCCTGCAAGTTCCTGGACTATGTACAGGGGTATAATTAATACTAACATAAGCCAGATAAGTCCATATCCAAGAGTTGCTCCTGTCTGTGCAGCTCCAATATAGGATGATGCGTCCATATCCGCCATCATAACTAACCATGCAGGACCGAATAGAACTAATGTATCTCTGTTGAATAATTTTCTCCCTGTGTTAATATTACGCATATTCATTGCTTTGAACCTCAAATTATGTGGATATTTCAGTCTATGATGTATTTTTAAGTTAGCTTAAGTTTATATTTAAATATTTGTTAGGCATACCTAACTACTATGTTAAGAATTCATTTTATAAATTTTATAAAGAATTTTTAGTTTTAAATCCATTATTTAGCTAAACGGGCAGTTAAATCATTGGTTAAATGGAAAAAATTATATTTTCAACTTTTATTATCCGTCCTGACTGGTGTGAAATGTGGATGAATTAATTATGGAAAGTTTAATCAGCCGGATAAAAAACAACTTTCCAGAAATCAACATAAAAAAATTTTATGCAATAGAATCCGGCTGGATGAATTACATAATAGTCATTAATGATGCCATTGTATTTAGATTCCCTAAAACCAGGAAAATGGTTAAAAAATTTCAGAAAGAAATCAGGCTGTTGTCTATTCTTCATAATCCCCCAGTAAAAGTTCCAGAGTATGTATTTATCAGCAAAGATGAACCCGTATATGGAGGATATTACAAAATAAATGGTGTGCCGTTAAACAATTCTAAATCTCTGGGCAAGGGTATTTTGAGTGATTTTATAAGATTTTTAAATTATTTAAAATCCTATAATGGTTATAAATTCCATAGTAATGACATAGATATATACAATTACAAAACATGGAAATATTATGAAAACTCCCTGATACAGATGTTTTCTGAATCTTTAGCAGACCATATTAAAGAGTCATATTTCAATAATATAGTCAATTTAATGGAATCTGCTTTTTCTGATTTGGAACCTGATGACTTTTCCCTCATACATGGAGATTTATCAAATGGTAATGTAATCATCAACAGGAGGCACGACAGGATAAATGGCATCATTGACTGGTCTGATTCATGTTATGGGGATATGGCACTGGATATTGCAGCAATTGTTGACAATTATCCCATAGCTGCGCTTGATCCTTTACTTTTAAATTATGAACAAAAATTTTCTCACAGGGCAATTAAAAGAGTATTATTCTATCGCGCTGTTTCACCGCTTTATTATGCTCATTACATGGCGAGAACGGGAAATAACGATTTAAAAAATTACTGTGATCAGATTATTAATGGAAGAAAATATAAAATAAGAATGGGAGCGGCAGAGAAAATGCTAAAAAATAAATAAAATCCATGGTCAATGGGACCGTCCGAATTTGAATCGGAGTCACCAACACCCCAAGCTGGTAGGATACCAAGCTACCCCACGGTCCCTTACATTATGGATATCGAAATAGGATATAAAATTTTCAATAGCAGAAATACATTGTTATTCTGCCTTTCCTATTTTACTTAAATATCTAACAAAACTTCAGGAATAGGATATAATCTCATCCATCAGGTCCGCATTGGAAAGAATCATCCTTCTGCAGCAGTATCTTTCCAGTCCGAGGCTATCCATTATCCTGGATTTTTCCTCCCCTGTTGGGTCGTGGCCAGTATCTTTACGGATTTTCTTTGATTCTTCCACGAATTTTACATAGTCCGATCCTATAACCTTTCCACAGCTGAAACATCTTACTGGTATTATCATGATATCACCTATATGATTTCTGCCTCTTCGCCCTGGCTCCTGATCCCATAGGCTTCTTTGGCATTTTTCTTCTTATGTCGTTTACCAGCATCGTTCTGTCATATGTCCTGATATTGTTTTCAAGTTCCTGGTCATCGGAGAAATATTTCACTATTCCCTTTGCCATAGCTGTTCTGGCTGCGTCGGTCTGCCCGGTATTTCCGCCACCGCTTACCTTTATTTCAATATCTATTTCATTGGCCCTGTCTCCCAGTATCTTCAGAGGCTCAACGAGTTTATTCCTCAGAAGTTCTATAGGATAAAGTTCAACCGGTTTCCCGTTTATGAGGACTTTTCCATTGCCCTTGCGAGTAACCGCTCTGGCAGTTGCAGTTTTCCTCTTTCCTATTGTCAGTATTTCATTACTCATTGGTTCTCACCTAATATCTTTGAAATGTCTCCTAATGTTATGAATCCTGTTGCGTTGGTATTCATTGCCTTGTCTATTTTGACAAATTCCACATCTGCCAGTGATTTTGGTATCCCGCTGTATACCTTGCATTTTTTTAGTGCTTCCAGTCCCTTTGTCTTCTTTATGGGAAGCATTTCACTTATTGATCTTCTCATTATCTGATCCGGTGTCCTGGGATAATACGGACCTTTTCTTACACTGCCTATATTTCTTCTGTGGTTGAATTTTTCAAGAATGAACTTCCTGCTGCCTGTTATGGCTATTTTAGAAGCGTTCACTATTACTACTTCTTCCCCCAATAGAAGCTGCTTTGCCACATATGTTGAAAGCCTTCCGTAAATATGGTTGTCCCCGTCAATATATATCATATGTATCACTTTATAATTTTTAAATTTGTACCCTTGGGATTTTCATTGGCAAGATCCTTTAACTCTATGAACTCACTACCCGATTCGGCAAGCTTTGCTTTGGCCTTATCGCTGGCCTTCAAGGCAGAAATCCTGATCTTCTTGTGAAGTATCCCGGATGAAAGGAGATTTCCAGGTATAACCACTGTTTCCCCCTCAGAAACGTATCTGTCAAGTTTGCCAAGATTCACGTTTGCGTAATGGTTTCTTGAAGAATTTAATCGAGAGGCAATATCGCGCCAGAAGCTACTCTGGCTCTCCCTCGATCTTTCAAGCAAATTATTTATCACGTCTATTAAATGGACGCTTGTCTTTCTCTCTACTTTGATCGACATACGTCCATATTGATAATTAATTAATAAATTTATTGAATGTAAAAAGTAATCTCAGTTGAGGCTTTTATTCTTTGGTTCCGGTGCAAGTTTGAATGTTATGGAAAAACCTATGATTTCAAACACAACAAGGAACATCAAAACGTATGTAAATGGCAATGTAAAAAGGATTATTGGAAATGCTAAAGTTCCTACAATTGCGCCGATTCTGGAAACGGAAGTGGCAAAACCCATAGCTGTTCCCCGTATCCTTGTTGGGAAAATCTCTGCGGGATAATCATAGGTAAGATTTGTGGGTCCCATATTATGGAAAAGATGCATTGTTGCAAATGAGAAGAATGTAAGGAGAATGCCCAGTGCCATAAAATTTGAAACTGCGGCAAAAATTGCAAGTGAAACTGCAGCACCGGCGAAACCGATGAGTTCCAGGCTCCTTCTGCCAGTTTTTTCTACATAGTACATGCATATAAGGAACCCGATAAACACCGGCAATTCCTCAAGCAACGTTGCAAGGACTACCATAATAATACTGGAATTGCTGTATGCAAACGCGGATGGTGTATATTCCCAAACCCCGTAACTTGAAACATCATATGAAAACCATGCTACTGACACAAAAATAGTATAATAAAGGTATTTTTTCGAGAAAAGATCGCTTATTTTTGAATTGCCCTTTTCAACAACAGGAAGTTCATCAACGTTAACCCCCGCCGATTTGCCAAGATAATTGGATGATTTCAATGCTTCACTGTTCTTTCCCTTACCTGTGAGCCAGAATGGGCTTTCAGGAAGATTTCTACGTGACAGTATGACAAAAAAGGGAATAATAGCACCGGTAAGATAGAGTATTCTCCAGTTAATAGATATGGGTATGTAAAGTATAACCGGAATTGCAACAAGAAGCAGTGCTACTCCACCAATTGTCCATGAAAATATGTTGAAAACGAGAAACTTTCCCCTTTGTTTTTTGGGTGAAAATTCTGCCTGGATTGAAGAACTTATAGGATAATCTGCCCCTATTCCCACACCTGCTAAGATCTCGAATATGATGAATTCTGTTATATTAGTTGAAATGCCACTGAGTATGAGAAACACCATAGTTATTACAAGATCATATTCGTATATCTTCTTTCTACCGTATTTATCTGAAATATTTCCCAGTATTATGCTTCCGAAGAACATACCTATGAAAAGTGCGGAACCCATAAATGATATGTAATAAACATAAAATGGTGTTCCAGGGAACAGATCAAAATAATCACGCATATAGAGTATGGCGATTGAATATATTGAAAGCACATATCCATCCATGAAAATCCCCATTGAGGAGAGGAATGTAATTTTTAGGAGAAATGGGCTTACGGGGAGTTCATCTATTCTTTTATGAACAGAAAGCATCTTAATCCATCACGTATTTTATATATAATGATAAAGTTTGCCAAATAGTTTTATTTTATCCTGTTTATAGTCTGCCGCAGGATCCCCATGATCTTGAAGAATTCTGAATCCGTTATATTTGCCCTGGCTATTATGCGGTTAAGCATATTCATGAGTGTCTCTATTTCTGGTTCATTATAATCTATTTTCCCAAGAAGTTCTTCTATCCTGCCGGAAAGGGTATCTATTTTATCCCGATCTATAATATCGTGAGTTATTGTGGCATTGCCTGAATAGTTATACTTGATCATTTCATAAAGTATTATGGCAACAGCATGTGATAAATTGTAGACAGGGTACTCCGGATTCCCTATAATTTTTATGAAGAAATTACACAGGCCAAGTTCTTCATAGTTTAAGCCATTATCCTCCCTTCCAAATACCAGTGCAACTTTTTTCCCTTTCAGACCATTATTAGTCCAGAAATCTTCCGGACCGGTGGGGACACGGCGAAATTTTTCCCCAGATTTGGAAATATCTGAAGTCCCGGCAATGATTTCAAAATCTTTTACTGCTTCTTTAAGAGTATTAAATGTCTTAGCATTTTCTAAAATATAGCGACCATGCATGGATCTATACATGGCTTCTGTTTCTACAGGAGTTTTGACTATTCTAAGGTCGCTTATTCCGCTATTTGCCATTGATCTTGCAACAGCCCCTATATTTCCCTGATATTTGGGCTCAACAAGCACAACAGAGATAAATTTATCAAGTTCCAACATTTACTGTGATTCTTTTACGTTGTCCTTGGGTTTTTCCTTGCTTTCTTCTGTTTTTTCTTCACTTTTTTCTACAGGAGCATTTTCTGTTTTTTCTTCACTTTTCTCTTCTTTCTTGTAAGTCTCCTTTATAACTATGTCCTTGCCAGGTATATATTTTCTTATATCATTTACGATTTTGTACTTGGCATCTATCCAGTTCACATCAAACTTTGCTTCTTCTGGAATCTGTATGCCAATAGAGTCGTTTTGAATTTTCACCACAAAATTCTCTGAATCAGAATAGTCCATGTCTATTATTGCATTTATTTTTCCTGCGAGGTCATCTATTACCTTAACAATCTGATACTTATAATATAAGTCTTTTCCAGCCAGTTCATGATTATAGTCAATCAAGACTCTACCAGGAGTCACAGTAATAATTTTGCCTACTTTATTATTTATATTCACTTCTTTTCCGATTTCCGGATTGATTTTATTCCTCTGGAATTCTCTCATGGGAACAACTTTGATATTTTTGTTGTCTCTCATACCATATGCATCCTTTGCCGGAACCACAACTTCGTATTCCTTGCCTATTTCTGCCTCCTTAAATGAATCGTTAATTTCTTTAAAAAGACCTTCTGTGCCTATAACAATAACAGCATTTTTATACTTCTTCTTGTCATCGAATATATTATCCTGTTTGGCTAAATCTTCCTTGCTGGTTGAAATTAATTTTTTTTCCTGTCCTGCTCTCATTTCGAAGCTTAGTTCTATGAAATCCCCATCATTCATCAATAATCACCGATAATTTACTGTATGGAATTATTAATTTCTATTTATATTTATTGAAAATAGGGATATTGAATACTGTGACCATGAAAATATCTATAATTTCATAAAATTTAAAATACTTTCATATATTGTATGAATGATTTATTATGAAAATATATATCAACGGAATTTGGAAAGAGTCTTCCAACAGTAGCACCCTGAATAAATACAATCCCAGCACAGGTGAGGTCATAGACACATTCCCTGCAGCCACAAAGGATGATGTGGATGAAGCCATGGACGCTTCTGAATCTGCTTTTCTATCATGGTCCGATCTGGGTACTGCTGAAAGGGCAAAGATTCTCTTTAAGGCAGAAGAGTTAATAATACAGAAAAGAGGGGAACTTGAAAACCTGCTTACACTGGAAGTTGGAAAAATCAAAAGGGAAGCAGTAGATGAGGTTAATGGCGTTATTGACCAGATACAATACTATGCCGAATTTGAAAGAAAGCTGACAGGGGACATAGTGGAAGGGTCGAATTCAAAGAGAAAAATCTTCCAGTATAAGGTTCCATATGGTATAGTAGTTGCAATAACCCCGTGGAATTTTCCTGCCGCAATGGTAGTTAGAAAGTTAGCACCGGCACTGCTGACAGGAAATACTGTGATACTGAAACCAAGTTCTGATACGCCACTCACCGCCCAATGGATAGTCAATAAATTCATAGAGGCTGGAATTCCTAAAGGTGTTTTGAATTTTGTGACTGGCCGGGGATCTGAAATAGGAGATTATATAGTAAACCACAGGAAGGTTGGGCTCGTAACCATGACTGGCTCAACGTCTATTGGCCAGAGAATAATGCAGAATGCATCTTCCAATATGGCGAAACTGATTCTAGAGCTTGGCGGAAAAGCACCGTTCATGGTATGGAAAGATGCTGACATAACAAGGGCATTGAAAAGCCTTGTGTGGGCTAAGTATCTGAACGTTGGGCAATCGTGCATAGCAGCTGAGAGATTATATATACATGAGGAAATATATGATAAATTCATGTCAAAGTTCTTAGCCGTCACAAAGAAATTGAAACTGGGAAATCCAGAAACATCGGATGTTGGTCCTCTAATAAACAAAGCGGCTCTTTCCGGAATGGCCAAAACCGTAGATAGTGCCAGAGATTCAGGATATAAAATACTGACAGGGGGCAGTGCAGCTAATCTCCAGGGAAAATATAAAAATGGATATTTCTTTGAGCCAACGATAATAGAAAATGTTGATCAGAATTCCAGCCTGTTCCAGGATGAAATATTCGGGCCCATAATAGGCACAGAAAAGGTTTCAGGCATAGAAGAGCTTTATACCAAGGCTAATGATTCAAAATTCGGGCTGGCATCTTACCTCTTTACAGAGGATCCAGAACTTATGCTGGATGCTTCGGAAAAGATCAGATTCGGGGAACTTTACATAAACATGCCAGGCCCTGAAGCATCACAGGGATACCATACAGGATTTAGACTGACAGGCCAGGCCGGCGAAGGCAGCAAATACGGTATAAATGAATATCTTCAATTAAAGAATGTATACGTTGATTACTCAAAGAAGCCTTTGTACATAAATACCATAAACAACAGCCTTTTTGATGATTTATAAATTTATATTCCTGTAATAATGCCTGTATCAGCATCAATGCTGATTGTGATATTTTTATCTATCTTTTCTACAAGTTCTGCATTATACACAAGAGTTTTTCCTAAATCAAGGAATTTATCTATTATCCTGTTTGTAACATCTGATTTAATTATAATAGCCTTATATTTTGAATAATCAATTGTGTTTTCGTATTTATCCAGCAATATGATGTTTCCGTTTTCAGGTATATCGGGATCCACTTTTCCTGTGACACTGGTTCCTGCAGGATATCCTCTGCCCATGAAGCGACCAATGGAAAGCACCCGTATATTATTGGTTCCACCCAGATAGAGTGAGGGTGACCCAGAGACTACTATTGTTTTCTCTCCCGGTTGCAGGAATCCCAGCGGTGCAATTTTATTTATTATTTCATAAATATCCTCTTTCTGTGCATACTCATGAGGCAGTATAACCGGCACAACACCTTTCATAAGGTTTATGGACCTTGCAACCCATTCAGACTGTACAACTGCATAAATATCATTAACCGGCCTTATTGCCGATATTATTTTTGCTGTGTGCCCGGATCTCGTCAATGCAACAATTGAACTCACATCAATGGTACTTGACATAATTTTTACACCCTTTGCCACGGAAAATGCTATGGGATCTACCATGAAATTTTCTGGTTCAGGGAAGGATAGTGATTGGGACTCCACATACTTGGAAATCTCATAAAGGTATGTTACAGCTTCCACCGGATATTTTCCCATTGCAGTCTCCTCTGAGAGCATTACTGCGTCCGTATCGTCCAGTATTGCATTTGTTACATCAGATACCTCTGCCCTTGTAGGTGAATCTAAATTTACCATGGATTCAAGCATCTGTGTTGCAACTATGGTAGGCACTGCATATTTATGTGATATTTTTATAATCCTCTTCTGCGCCATGGCAACCTCCTTCAGTGGAAGTTCAACGCCTAGATCCCCTCTTGCAACCATGATAAAATCAGAAGCTTTTACAATAGATTCCAGGTTGTCATATCCACTCTTTGTTTCTATCTTGCTTATGATGTCACCGCGGCCGTTTCTATCATATATATAATCCTGCAGTTCGTATACATTTTCCCTGGATTGAACAAAGGAAAGGGCATAGAAATTTATATCATTCTTCAGGCTTTCCTCTATGAACATTTTGTCCCGATCCGTAAGAATTCCTAATTCGATGTATTTACCTGGAATGTTTACCCTTGACCTGTCATGCAGTGTTCCATTATCCATTGCCTGTGCCATTATTATCCCATTGCCTATTGATTCCACGTTGAATCTTACCCTTCCATCGTTTATGGCTATTAAAGTATCCTTGTCAATATAATCAGAAATTTTGTAATTTATGGATATGTCGGATTTAATCCCGGGACTGTCGGAAATCTGGTATATTTTTCCAGCCACTATGTTTAAAATTCCATCCTGAAACTGACCGGTTCTCAGTTCAGGACCTTTCAGATCTACCATTATTCCAAGTTTTTTATTGTGCTCTTTATTGATTCTATAGACGAGGCGGCTAACATCTGTGATATAGCCAGGTTCAATATGCGCTGTATTGATCCTGATTGTGGCCAGGCCCTTGTCGGCCATTTTTATAATGGTTGATTCGTCAAAACTTGCAGGGCCTATTGTGGCAACTATCTTAGTTTTTGTCATAAAAATGGATAATTCAGAATATAATAAGCTTATTGGTAGGATTATTATTCATATTATATCTTTTCCAGAAGCTGAATTCCTACAAGTTCTGCACTGTCCTCCATAATCTTTTTGAATACCTCTACTATTTTTATCCTTTTCTGCTCCTCTTCAGTGCCTACTATTGGACAGTTCAGGTAAAAATCATTGAAAGATTTTACAAGGTAAAGCATGTACCCTGCCATAATATCTGCCCTGAGAAAGTCCACAGAATTCTGTATATAATATGGATAAAAATATATTGCCTTGATGAGATTTTTTTCATATTCATTGTATTCTACTGAGGATTTTCCGCTTTTCCCCGAGCGAGAGATAAGGCTGCATGCCCTGGCATAGGCATACATTATGTATGGAGCAGAATCTCCCTCAAAATTAAGTGCTTCTTCCCACCTGAATGTTAAGGGCTTGTTTGCATTTATTTTTACGATATTAAATCGGATTGACGATGCTGCTATTGCCCGGCTTATCCTATCAATTTCGTCTTTTCCATAATCCGGCCTTTTTTCCTTTATTATACTGACAGATTCCTCAACGGTTTTTTCATATAGATCGTTCACCGTTATAATATTGCCCTTTCTTGTGGACATTTTTCCTGTATCCAGAGAAACAAAGCCATAGAACAGGTAATCGATTCTTGAGGGAAAATCTAGAAATTTATGAAGAACGTAGTCAAGGTTTTTTACATGGTCCTTATGGTCTTCTCCAAGAACGTCTATGATCCAGTCGAAATTTTCTGATTTAAACATGTGATATACAAGGTCCCTGGCAAAATATAGGGATGTGCCGTCCTGCCTTGTCAGAAATATTTTTTTGTCACCTATTTCTATATATTTTGCTTTTCCCTCTGATTTCAGGTTATCAGAAAGTGAATTGATAAGTTCATTAACATTGCCGTACATTATAAAATTTGATTCCCAAACATATGTTGAAATATGGATGCCGAGTTTTTCCAGAGAATCTGTTATGGATTGCAAAACAATAGATGCTGTTTTCTGTATTTCCTTTATTAGCTGGCTGTCCCCGTTTTCGTACCTTTCATCTAATGCCTGTACCTCTTTTTTGATATCGGGGTCTTTTTCAATGTTTGTGTAGATCTTCTGGTAACCGTCCAGAAGATTTTCCACAGTCATCTCCTCATCCCTATGATATTTTATATGTCCCAGATATAATGATATCACCTGTTTCCCGGAATCATTCACAAAGTACTGTGTGCATGACCTTGTGCCGTATCTGTTAATTATCCTGTAAATGGAGTCTCCTATTATTGAATTTCTTATTCTGCCCACATGTATTGGTCCGGTAGGATTTGAACTTGTATGTTCTATAAGCGCCTTGGAGGTATCCTGAAAAACGTTGGGGTACATGCCAAAGGTTTCAAGGGAATTGTCTATAGTATCAAGCATTTTTTCCGCCCTGATATAAAAATTTATGTAGTTTCCCTGCAATTCTATTTTATCTATGAAGTCCTTGCCCATAATTGATTTGATTTTAGAATAAACCTCCTCTCTGTTTTCCTTAAATTTGAATATTTTAAGTGTAAAATCACCGAAATTGCCATTTATGTCCATGTCATTGTCCTGTATACTGTATATTTTTTTAATTTCATCCAGTATAATTTTTCTGTAATCGTCAAAAAGAAGCATTATTGGTAATAAATTATATGTAATTATATTTTTTTATATTGTGTATAGTACAGGCATCATGAAATCGATTGTTAAATATAATACCTTGACATTATTACTCATGGAGAAGCTGGAAAAGTCCATAAATGGCAAAAACATAAAAATATACATAGGATCGGGACTGGAAAATGAGATTAACAGCTCTATGGAAAAATACATGAAAAATGTCTCCTTTGTAAGTTATGCCCTGAAACAGCTATATAAAAAGAAAATCAATGCCATATCCTCATTCAAATACTTTCTCAGGGATGGTGAAGCATCCAAATCAACGAAGTATTTCAATATTATTGTAAGAAAATTAATAAGCATGGAAATTGAGCGCAATAATTCCATATCCTATATTGGGGGTGGCACTCTTGGAGACCTTATCGGATATTCTGCATCTGTATATAAAAGAGGCATTCATCTTATAGGTGTTCCAACAACCCTTCTCGCACAGGTAGACAGCTCCATCGGGGGTAAAAATGCAATAAATTTCATGAATCTTAAAAATGCTATAGGGACATTCTATAATCCTGATGTGGTATTTGATGATGTGGATTTCCTGGTTGAATCAGATCCTACTATCTTACGGGATGGCATAGCCGAAGCCATAAAAATGGCCCTGGTCAGGGACGGATCATTCTTCGACTATTTTCTCAGGAATAACATAGATTCGGTTCACAATGCTGAAAGCCTTGAACATATAATATCAAGGAGCGTAAAAATAAAGCTGGATGTGGTCTCTGAGGATTTTTATGATACAAAAAAGGTACGTTATCTCCTTAATTTCGGGCATTCAATAGGACATGCCCTTGAATCCTATACCGGAAACAGGATATCACACGGAACTGCAGTTGCAAATGGAATGATACTGGAAAGTTATATAGCTTACAAATCCGGATTTTCACAGCCCTTTCATGATATAATTAGGACCGCTGTATCCGCCTATGGCATTCCATTAATAGATTTCAGGGATATTGAAACAGATCAACTCTTATCATACATAAAAAACGACAAAAAGGTGCAGGGGGGAAAACTCAATATGGTGATGTTGAATGGTTCAGGCAGGGCAGAAATTGGTGAGATAGAATTCTCGCAGCTCAGGCGCTACATTAATATTTACAGGGATAACCTATGAATTTTTCAGCATTGATCGGGAGCCCTGTGGGGCATTCAGTGGGACAGGATATTTATAACAGGATCTTCAGAAAGTATGGGATAGATTCCCAGTATCTTGCAATAGAAGTACATAGGGATAATTTACCAGGATTTTTTGACCTGGCCAGAGAGGTAATGGCAGGATTTAATATCACTGCACCCTATAAGGAGATATCATTAAAATTCATAGATCATGTGGATGAAATAGTTTCAGCTACCGGGTCGGTGAATCTGGTGAAGAACGAGGGAGGAAAATTATACGGTTACAACAGTGATTATGATGGTTTCCTTATGCTTGCCAGAAAAAACAACATTGATTTTTCAGGTAAAAGAGTTGTAATAATGGGATCTGGCGGCGCGGCAAGAACTATAACATACGCAATAATCCGAAATTATAATTCTGATATTAATATAGTATCCAGAAAACCCGGGAAAAAGAGTATTGCCGGAATAAATACAGTAGGATATGATGAGATTAATGATTACGATATAATTATCAACTGCACTCCCATTGGAACCTTTCCGGACACAGGGATGCCAATTCCTGCTAATCGCATAATTAAGGGAAAAACAGGTATAGACATTATATACAACCCTCTCAAAACCCCATTCTTAAAAGCCGTTGAGGCGAGAGAAGGAACCGCTGTAAATGGTGTTGACATGTTTATTGGGCAGGGCATAGAAACAATGAAAAAAATATATAATTTATCTATAGATTACTCAGAATTCCGTAATATTTTCTTTGAAAATCTAAAATGAGGGGTGAATATAATATGATTGTTAAAACTAATGGTGGACTTTCCGTCCTGTCTGCATTTATCAACGGTTATGGTGCAGCAGTATCAATAAACCTGCCAATGTATACAGAAATTAATCAAAATGAATTTGATATTTTCCCTACCGCTGAAGTTGCAGATACGGTAAATTTCATAAGGTCGATGTTTACATTGCCCGATAAATATTCAATAAATATAAGAAGCCAGATTCCAATGGGTATGGGACTCAAAAGCAGCAGCGCCATGACACTTTCAGTAATATATGGAATTTTGAAAATGAATGGTATCGATATGGATTCTGAGGATATATTAAAAATAGCATCTAAGGCATCGGTGCATAACAATACTTCAATAACAGGGGCTTTTGATGACCTATCAATAGCTTATTACGGGGGATTTTGCTTTACGGACAACGTCAGAAATAGTATCATATCAAGGCATAAAATCGAAGAGAAATATATTATTTTGGAATTTGGAAACAAAAAAACAGAGACATATGGAATGAAAAACATGGATTTTTCTGGATATAAAAATTTTTATGGAAGAATATTAAAACTCCTGAAAGATGGCTACATATACGAATCTATGATGCTAAATGGCCACATTTTCAGTGATGGATCTGACATTCCTGTAATAAACCATATGCTTGAAACTGGTGCAGTATACGCGGGAAGAAGCGGTAAGGGTCCTGCTGTGTTTGGAGTATATGAGACGGAGAGTTCTATGGAAAGTTCCTTTAAAGAGCTCATATCTGACGGTTTTCATGTTATAAAAAGCAGATTTAATAATACAGAAATTAATATATCTTAGCTATGAATGTAAAGATAAGAAAGGGAGAGATTTCTGGGACAATTTTTGCACCATCCTCAAAAAGTTTTACTCAGAGATATGTACTATATTCTGCTTTTTCCAACAGGCCCATAAAAATTAACAATGTATCATTTTCTGATGATGAGATAATATCAATAAAAATTGCAGAAACCTGTAATGCCTTCATTGTATATGATAAAAAAAGTATAAGGATAAAACCTGATTTTAGATGCCCGGATCGTATTTATGCTGGAGAATCAGGTACATCCTACAGACTTTCTCTGGGACTATTAGCAGCACGAAAATGCCAGACACTTATCACTGGTGAAGGGCAGTTGGCCAGAAGGCCTGTAGAGACATTGATAAATGCCCTGTCTGAAGCAGGCAGTAATTTTAACCGCTGTGAGGATGGATTTTACAGGCTGGATGCAGGTAACTCTTCTAATAAGCCGGTCAGGATTGATGGGAGCACAAGTTCCCAGTTCATAAGTGCTATGCTGTATTATTATTCCATTCTGGGAAGTGGAAAATTTACTGCAGGCAATATGGTGTCAGAAGATTATGTTAAAATTACAGAGAGTTGTCTCCGCAATTTTGGGGTTACAGTATATGGTAATGGTAATAACTATTCTATAACAACTGGCAATTATGATATAAAAGATATTGATATAGAAGGTGATTATTCCTCTGCTTCATACTTCATGGTTCTAGGTATATTTTCTGGCAATATAAAAATAAAAAACCTGAATGAAAATTCCCTTCAACCGGACCGGATTGTTGTGGATTTATTACGCAGGGCAACCGGATCCATAGATTTTCATAATGGAGAGCTTAACGTTGAGAAGGCAAATAATATGGGTGAAATTATAGTAGATGCCTCAGTATCTCCTGATATAGCGCCAATAATATCAGTAATAGGGATATTCTCGCCTGCAGGTGTGAAAATTTACAATTATCATAGACTAAAGACAAAGGAATCTGATAGATGGAAAGGGATAATTGATATGTGCCGTGCCTTTGGTGCCTCAGTTGTAACAAATGAAGAATTTATCTTCATTAAAAGGGATAGTATTAAAGACCCAGAATCTATAGCATTTACCGACCACCGGATGATAATGAGTGCGATAATAGCTGGAATAATAGCTGAATCCCATACCGAATATAAGAATGTAGAAAAAATAAACAAGAGCTATCCAGAATTTCTAAATGATATGAAAAGAGTGGGAATAAATATATCTTTTGATATGGATTTATATCACTAACCCTGAAATTTAAAGGTATTCTGNNGATTTTATATAAGTTCATAAATTGAAAATCCTTAAATATTGCTAAGTGATTTAGAGTAGTCAACACAACCAATCTACAGCAAATAGATGGATATATGCACAAAGTGCAATGATGAAATCTATATTCCAGGATTGGGACAGATGAAGTTCTCATCATATGATGAGTTCCGATATGTAAGGCAAAGCCGCTAATTTCTTATTAATAAGAGTGGAGGTAGGATTAACTCCGGTTGATCCT
>DAUP01000047.1 GCA_002505185.1 Ferroplasmaceae archaeon UBA567
CTTATCCATTTTATATTTTCATACATTTATATATCTATTTTTTGTTTCTTAACATTTTAATGGATGATTATATATTGGGAAATGATAAGCATGAATGGCAGAAAAAATGCTTATTATAATAATATCCGGAGAGAAGGACAAGACAAAGGCTATGATGGGATTGACTCTTGCAGCACACCTTAATGCGGATACAAAGGTAATATTCTTTGGAGAGAGCGAAAAATTGGCTGCATCAGAGGACCCTGAAATAGGCAATCTCATAAAAAATCTTCAGGATAAGAATATTATACCCATTGCCTGCAGTGGCTATGCTGAGAAAAATAATATAGACGCCAAATTGAAAGAAATGAAAATGGAAGTTAGGCCTATTTCAGCAGTAATAGTGGATTATGTAAGCAAAGGATATATCCCCATTACTTTTTAAATCTGTATATCCAATAAACTATTTTTTTCTGATCTGGTACCAGGGATAAGCCTTATTTTAGGATAATCCATGTTATACTATAGTTAGCAGGTTGTTTTTCCATCTACATTTATATAAACCTCAGGCCATCCACATCACTCGATTTTATCCTTCTCATTAAAAAATGTTACTGCAATTATCATGAACCTTTAATTGTATGATTATTGGTAATAACTTTTTGAATATATTCATTATAATAGCCAA
This sequence comes from Ferroplasmaceae archaeon UBA567, assembly GCA_002505185.1. Classification (GTDB taxonomy): domain Archaea; phylum Thermoplasmatota; class Thermoplasmata; order Thermoplasmatales; family Thermoplasmataceae; genus Ferroplasma. Next base: position 668 of record DAUP01000047.1, read on the forward strand.
GCATTAATATATAGATGAATTACAATTATATGTGTAGTGCAAAACTTTTCAGTTACAGTGATTTTGTTGAAAATTTCGACAGGGGACTCCTTGATGGCATTTATCTTGTAAATGCGGGAACCATGTCCTATAGCGGATTAATAAGATCGGTCAATGACGAATCCATAATAATGGATCTTCCATTAAAGTTTTATGCCGGTGAAAATGTTATGTACACGCCGGTCATAATAGGCAGGGAAGAGGTTATTGAAATTAAGGAAATTCCAGTGGATGGACATATAAAAATAATGACAAAGAAAGATGGAGAATTCGCCGGTGACATCGAATGTGCCTATTCCAACAGGATAGTAATAAATTCTAATGGGGAAAGGGCAATTATATATTATCAGGATTTTGTTAATATTGAATGACTTTATTTTGCAGTCCTTTTTGCACCATATTTTCTACTTTTAGTGGCAGTCCATGATTTTGCAAGTTTAAGGCTCCTTCTTGCCTTCCGCCAGTCAGATGAAAAGGTATTCTTCAGTTTTGAGACTCCAAAAAAACCGGATAGTGTTATTCCTGTTTCTCTGTTCCTGTTAAGGCTAGTTTTGGTGAAATTTTCTGATCCTATGAATGCTTTCCTGCCAGCAATCATCTTGGCATGCATATACAACTTTTCTGCAGGCATATATTTTACCTTTACGCCGTGCTTTTTAAGCTCTTTGATATGGACAATATCGGTAGAGGATATGGTACTGGGCACTATTAACCTTACATTCTTGCCTTTGTCCATGAGAGCCTTGAGTATCTCCCCATCATCACCCATCTCCTCTGTTTCAATCAGGAGTTTCTTTCCCTGTAAAATAAAATCACTCAATAGTTTTTCTGAACCGGGAGAAACTACAAGATGTTTCCTGGGCATTTCACCTGCAGGTTTGTTTTCAAAGTCAGATAGAAATATTTTCTTCAGCGATTGTATAATATTTTTATTTGTGGTGATTGTAAAATATTCCCTGTTTTTAGAAAATGCAGCTTCTGTGAAATTTGGTGTACCAACCTCGGCCTGTTTATCGGAAACCATATATTTGGCATGGTCAAATACATTGGGTTTCTCGAATCGGTCTGGGGCTATTTTTACTCTTGCACCAGTCTTTTTTAAATTATTTATTTCTGCATGGGTTCCATCATCCCCATTAATTCCATATGGCCGGCCGTCTACCATCAAACGAACATCGACCTTTCTCTTAACTGCTTCCTTTACGGCTTTAAGTATCCTCGGGTCATCAAGAAGGTATGAATTTATATAAAGAAAGTGCCTTGCTTTCCCTATCAAAGAAGTTAATGGTTTCACTCCATCCTCAGGTTCGGTATAAATTCTGTATGACATGGTCTGTTATGGAAAAACGATTTAATTAATCTTTTCCTTTGAAAATGGTGGATATAATATTTAAGTGCATAAATGGAAATCATTTCCATGTATTTCTCATCTTACTGGTAAACCAGATTATAAAATGGAGAATTGGGCATAAACACTATATATTAATAATTGCTTAAACAATATCATGGACACTTCAAAAATTATCGATGAATATGACAGATATCGAAACAGTACCCTTAATATGCAGGCATCAGAAAATGTCTTGAGCCCAAATGCAAGGAAGGCCCTATCCTCTGATATGGCATCCAGGTATTCGCTTAACGTGGGAAAATACAATGCATACGGTGGAACCCGGTATTTTGACCAGATCCTAAACATTCTTAAAAATAATACAAATAAGCTTTTCGACTGCTCTTATTCTGACCCGAGACCACTGAGTGGACATATTGCAGCCGAAATTTCATTGCTAGCAACACTTGGTGATAACAGGAATGTTATGGCTGTTTCTGAAGAGGATGGTGGATATCCAGGATACTCTGAAAATCATCTTGGCCGTGTTCTGGGCTATAAATTCCACAAAGCTCCTTACAGTAATTTCGATCTGGACTATGAAAAACTGGGAGGAAGCATAGAAAAAAATAACATAGGTACTCTCATAATGGGGCAGTCCATGTTTATAAAACCATACGACATGAAAAGAGTAAATGAAATATGCGAAAAATACGGTACCAGAATTCTTTATGATGCGTCGCATGTACTGGGTTTACTGGCCGGCGGGGCTTTTCAGACTGATGCCCTCAGATATTCTGATCTAGTTTATGGATCTACACATAAAACATTCTTTGGCCCTCAGGGAGGGATTATAATTACGGACAAGGAAGAAATTTATAAAACGATTGAGGATAATACAATATTCAATACTATGGACAATATTAATCTGTCCAGAATAGCATCATTGTCAGTAACAGTAGAAGAGATGCTGAAATTTGGGAAGGATTATGCAGGAAAAGTGGTTAGGAATACGGAAAAATTGGCAGAGAAGTTACTGGAAAAGGGATTCGGGCTGGTACATGGATCAGAGCACAGCAAAACACATCAGATACTCATAGATGAAGAATATTTAAAGGGTAAAGGTTTTGATTACCTTTCATTTTCAGAAGAACTTGAAAAGAACCACATCATAATTGACAGGTTTGGCAGAATAGGTACACAGGAAATCACCAGATGGGGGATATCTGACATGGAATCTATTTCGGATGCAATTTCAGGTATATGCAATAGGTTAAATAAGACCGAAGAAATTAACAATCTAATAAGTGAAAAAATGCTTAAATTTTGGTGATACAATGAATGTTGGAGAAATCATGAAACGGGATCTTATTACAATAGACAGCAACGCAAAAATATCTGAGGCAATTTCAAAAATGAGGGATAATGATATCCAGCAGCTGCCTGTAATGTCAGAAGGGAAATATGTGGGCATGCTAACCTATAAAAACATACTGAGAAGAGGCAGCGTAAGGACAAATTCGAGAGTATACAATTTTTCCATAATTGCCCCAAAAATCGCAGAAAATGCCGATATTATGGACGCCGTAAAATTACTAATGGAAAGTGGTTTAAACTCAATACCTGTATTCCAGAAAGACAAGCTTGTTGGCATAGTCACGAGAATGGATATCATCAGGAACATTTCTGAGATCGATAAAAATGCAGAAAGGACCAAGAACTATGAAATTATGACTGCAGATGTCATTACAGTAGATGTGAATGATGAAATAGAGGATTCCTCACAGAAAATCAGGACTCTTGATGAATACGAAATACCGGTAACAAATAAGGGAAAACTGGTCGGCATCTTAAGGTTAAAAGAGATAATAAACAATATAGTTATGGATAAGCAGAAGATAAGCTACGGTGAGTTTACGTCCGGTAAATCTAAAATTGAGATTGTTGCTTCATCGCTCATGGATAACCCTGTGAGCACTACGGAAGATGCCACTATTCCACAGACTGCCTCACTTATGGTAAAAAATCACCTTCATATAATTCCAGTAACTGGAGATGATTCAAGACTCACTGGAATTGTTGGAATCACCGATATCCTAAATTCCATAGAAACTGGAACTGAGGAGGGATTCTATATTGAAATATCTGGACTGGATGGACAGGACAGGGACCTTTACGACATTACATACTTCATGGCTGACAAGTTCATAACCAATATATCAAGGATTATAGGAAACAACGGGAAACTTCTCTTTAATATAAGGAAATACAAAACAGAAGGTAAAGGGAAATATTCCATTAGGACAAAACTTGTCACACCCAAAATGCACATGGAAGATGACGGTTCCGGATATAATTACGGAAAATGTTTAAGTCAGATTTTAAACAATTACGAAAGCCGGATAAAAGACAAATAAATTGGGGTTGTATTGAGAGTCCCTAAAATATTCCCAAAAAAATTCCCTGAAAATTTATTTTTATAAAAAGTATTTACCATTTTTCCCAGATAAATTTGCATAGTACCAATGGTTCGTTGCCTTTACGCTGCCAGAGGAGGCAACTGTTTCTTATCTATTATACAGCCAGCAATTTGGAGTATTATTTCAGCAGGGGATTAAGGCATAACTTCCCGTATCAATCATATAGCAATATGAAAGTGACTTGCCATTTCAGATGTCAGCGTACTATAGAATTATATATAAATAGTAGATGTTAAAAATTTCCAGAGAGAATGATTCCAGTACAATTTTATATCTGGAAATAGAGATTTTAAAGTTGATAAATTATTTTTTCAGTCTTTTGACCAGATCGCTGTATATATTGAGGTATTCCATTCCTTTCTTTACGCCCCTGGTTATTTCCCTTATATTTATTTTTTCAAGTTTTTCTCCTATTTCGTCCATATGGTTAAGCCCTATGAATGGAACTACTGTTTCTATTACCCTAAAGGAATATCCTGATCCGGCAAATACTGCCTGTATTTTTTCTATTATGTTTTCCAGGTTGGCATATATGTATTCCCTGGCACCGGGATTTGATGCCGCAAGCATATAGTATATTAAAGAATCCTGTGCCTTTATTTCCCTGTCGGATATTGCCTTTTCTATAATGGCAAAATTATCATCACCAGTAAGCATTGTCATTGCCTGAATGACCTTTACCCTGTCCTCATCCTGGGAAAAGCCTGATAGCAGATGTATCATTTTATCCCCATCGTTGTGCACTATGGCATATGAGGTAAGGACAGCAAGACGCATATCTGGATCAACATCACTCACAGAATCACCAAATTTGGCAAGTTCTTCTGCGTAGCCCCTGTTTATTATTGCATATCTGTTTGCCAGTATACCCCTGGTAAGTGAAATATTTATGTTTTCTTTTTTCTGTTTCTCGCCCAGGATTTTAAGCTTGTCAGCGAGATACTCCATATTTGTTCCAAGAACCAGTGAATTTTTAGGATCAATCAGATAAAGCGAGAATAGTTCATTGGATATCTCCCTAATTATGAAAGGGTCGTTCAACTCCATGAATTTTTCTATCATGGTTAGGTATTCTACAAAAGTTATCTTTCCTGAAACAAGGAAAGCGTGCATGTCGTTCAGCAATCCAAATATATCCTTATTGTCCAGTATCGGTATATTTTTTATTATATTCTCATAGAGAGGGGCGGAATAAAGCACACGGTAGAATCCTGTTTCACTGTCATTGAGCTTAATAAATCCTGAGGAATCCATTTCCATTGATTCTGAATCAAACAGTACACTTCTTGTGCCACCGGTATATCTGGCTGTTAATGGAATCTTCCACTGGACATTCTGTTTTTTGCCGTTGAGCAGGAATCTGTATTGGTTCAGTTTCAGCTTTCCATTTTCTTCCATTACCTCAACTATTGGATAACCTATATTCTGTATGAACGATTCCATGACCTTCCTTACGGGGCGGTCTGAAACCTTAGCTATAAATTCCCAGAGATCAGAACCCCCTGCATTTTTGTACTTGAAATTTTCCAGGTAAAGGTGAAGGCCCTTTCTGAATACCTCGTCGGTGACGAAGGCGTTGATCATCCTGAGTATGCTTCCGCCCTTGCCATAACTTATTTCATCGAATATCTGAGATATGTCATCAGGATGTTTTACTTCAACCTCTATTGGATGCGAATTAACCAGAGAATCACCTTCCAGGGCTCCTGCTGTTTCACTGACAAGAAAATCAGCAAACATATCATAATCAGGTTCCAGTTTATTCATTGCCTTGTAGGACATAAATGTGGCAAAGCTTTCGTTAAGCCAGAGATCGTCCCACCAGTTCATTGTCACAAGATCGCCGAACCACTGATGTGCCAGTTCATGCGCTATTACCTCACCCACAGCCTTTTTTACTGATGCTCCTGTTGATGGAGAAATGTTCAGGAATATTTCCCTGAAGGTAATGGCACCCCAGTTTTCCATTGCACCTGCTGCAAACTCAGGAACAGCTATGAGATGTTCCTTTGGCAGTGGGTAGTCTATTCCAAAATAGTTCCGATAGAATTCTATGGCTTTTTTCCCTATCTCCAGAGGGTAATCCGATTCTGTCAAATGTCCTTTTTGGGCAGCAAGGATCAGTTTTTTATTCCCGTCAAAGTTTATGGATTTCTCATCGAATTTTCCTATCCCCAGGTAAAGCAGGTATGTTGACATTACAGGTGTCTGCATGAATTTAACAACCTTTTTACCACTGATGTTTTCCTGGCTTTCTACAGGCATGTTGGAAATTGCATCCAGGTCGCTGTCTATTCTTACAGTTATGTCAAATGTTGCCTTATATGATGGATTGTCTATGCATGGGAAAAACCTCCTTGCCCCTGTGGATTCAAACTGTGTGGTAAACATATTTCCGTCCTTGGTCTTTGCAAGGTAGAATCCCTGCAGCTCTTCCGGAATTTTGCCTGAGAAATCAATTTCAGCAACAGAATCCTTTGTTATTATTCCATCGACTATAATTTCCTGATTCTGTGCAAATTCCTTATAATTTTTTATGCTGTTGTTAAGCCTGATCTTTTTTATTTTCAGATTTACCGAGTTGAGTATTAGCTTTTCCTCATCTCCATTAAATGTTATGACCTCATGACATGTATATGTATAATTTTCACTATTTATATCAAGATCTAAACTATAATTATAAATCTGCATATGTCCATATCATATGGTTACATATAATTTTTGCCAATGTACGAAATTTTTGAAGCCGCCGCAATAAGTGCTTGCAGAACAGGTTTCCACATTTTTAAACAGTTATATAATAATTTGGCATTCAGATATAGATGACTGAAATAATACATATCACCAGGAATAATGAGAAAGATTCCATAGCTAAATGTGCAGAGATTATAAAACGTGGGGGCACAGTTGTATTTCCCACAGAAACTGTTTACGGCCTTGGGGCTGATGCATTCAACCCTGAGGCCTGCGCAAAGATATTCAGGGCAAAGAACAGGCCTGCTGACAACCCCCTCATTGTCCACATATCCAGTATGGAAATGCTGGATAAGGTTGCATATATTGATAATGACCTGAGGGAGAAAATGAAAAACATATGGCCCTCACCACTTACACTGCTCCTGAAAAAGAAGAATACTGTTCCAGATATAGTAAGTGCAGGCCTTGACACAATATGTATACGTTTCCCTGATGACAGGATAGCCCTCAGACTTATAGAATGTTCCGGACCTGTAGCTGCGCCCAGCGCCAATATTTCAACCAGGCCCAGTATAGTTGATTCCGAAACAGCTATCAGTGAACTGGATGGAAAAGTGGATGCCATAATAGATGCTGGGAGAGTAAAATACGGTGTAGAATCTACCATACTGGACTGCACTGCAAAGCCCTACAGGCTTTTGAGGGCTGGTGCATTCACTGTGGAAGATATAGAATCAATGATAGGTCCGGTGTATGTGGATCCACTGGCCAAAGGATACAGCCAGTCCAGCGTGGCACTGACACCAGGATTGAAATACAGGCATTATGCACCATCAAAGAAATTATTTCTGATTGAGAATGAAGATCAATTCAGAAATTTTATCTCTTCGAAGGATTCAAATGATTTTCTTGTCCTCTGTTCCAGTGAAAATGCAAAGTATGCACATGGGGAATCATTGGTGCTAGGCAGGGATATATATGATGTGGCACACAATTTATTCTATGATTTCAGGATTCTTGATAATTCGTCCCAAAAGTACGGCGTCATTCAGGGATTCCCTGAGAACGGCATAGGGCTAGCTGTAATGAACAGGATAAGAAAGGCAAGCTTTATGATCGTGAAGGAAAAAGAAAATATAGATAAGATTAATAAGGCTATTAATGAAACTTGATAATTACAGGCTTAACTGGGATGTAATACTCAAAAAGGAAATAGATTTCCTCTCAAAAAAATATCCTGACATAGATATAAAAGGAAGTTATGCCAGCGTTATCAAGCTTTTAAATGAAAACAAAATTATGTCAAGGATAATCTTAAGGAAAAATGAATTCATAGGATATGCCTACATTATGGATTCAACTGACAAATCAGACAGGCTCTATGCAGACATTGGATTTATATCCAAGAGGAAAATTAATGAAGAACGACTCAGAGAACTTTTTGACTGGCTAATTGGAAGAGCAAGAGAAGAAAAGAAAAAATTGATGCTAAACCCCATATTCAATGGAAATGAAACAAGCGAAAAATACCTGTTAAAATTAGGTTTTAAAACTATTGTCAGAAAGAGGATGGTATTAGATTTGAACGAATATCAGTACAAAAAGATAGATGAACAGTACAATATATCGGGCATAGGAGACCTGAACATGGACCTTTATTCCGATGCCGAATATGAGGCATTCAAATATACTTCTGACAAATTCCTGTTCAGCGACAGGAGGGAGGACAGAATTAAGACGGTAAAAAATCTATTTAATGGAGAATACGGGGAGATAATCAGAGAGATTTCCTTTATTCTAAAAAGTAAGGGCAGGATAAGCGGGGGCGTGGTAACGTCAAGGCTTGGCTTTGACAGGGCTTTTATAGTATCTATTTTCGTAAAGCGGGCATACCGGAAAATGGGGATAGGCAAGTATTTGCTTCTTACAGCACTAAACAGGCTCAAGGCACTTTCATACCATTATGTTTTTCTATGGGTAAATGCAGAAAACTTCGCACGGGATTTTTACTCTCATTATGGTTTTAAATATGACAATTATCCTGACGAAGTTATTTATTATCTACCCTATAGCAAATAATTTTAATAACCTAATAGAAGGTGTCTGACAAAAATTTAAGTCTAAGGGATAAATCATACCCTATGGATTTGTTTAATTTTGCTTATTTAGTCATATTTATAGTTGCTATTATATATATTCTCATAAAAAACAGGGAGTCTTTTTTAATCAAAATACTTGTTTCCATACCCATAATGGCGGGGCTTGTATACTTCTCAGGCTCATTTTTTGTGCTTCCTGTATATCTCTTTTCACTGGTTGTCAGTACCTATCTTTACACAGTATTTTTCTATTTTCCATTTGCTGTTGACATAGTTTTAATTATTCTTTCCATCTTCGGAAAGTTCGTGCCGGTAAGATTTATTTTTGCAGCCATATCAATATCTATACTCCTTTCAATGTTCCTTGACAAAAATATGAGAAAGTATGACATAACCAACAATGAAAAAAAGGGCAAGGACATAAAAAGGGAAACTTACAGAGATTATTTCCAGATTTCTACTGGAGTTATAACAATTGCAATATTTGCCTTTGAGGGAATTAAAGGTAGGATTCTTATCCTTCTGGCTGTCCTCATAATATATCTTGCCGGGAATATACTTTACCTCAATAATAAGAACAGAATTGCCGATATTGTTTATATGATGGAAAGGGAGGACACAAAACTGGGACTTGGTTCTATGTATCTCGCCGCAGGCTTTCTACTGGTGCTGTCATTTACCAGGTCGCTTCCCGTCATATATATTTCAGCATTTATGATAATGATAGGGGATTCGCTGGCAACCATAATAGGGATGAAAATACGGAGCAGAAAACTCATATACAATAAAAGAAAGTCCATAGCAGGGTTTATGGCAATGCTTTTGCCGTCTTTTTTATTTGGATTATTTTTCTTTGTTTATTTCTATTCGGCAATTTATGCACTTGGAGGGACATTTGCCGAGTCTATATCCAATAAAATTGCAGATGACAATATCACTATACCAATTTCTATAGTCGTACTCCATCTAATAATCGCAATGGCATAGAAATAAAGGATTAATGTGCCATGTCAAAATATATATACCCTGTTGTATTTGTGAGTTTAAGCGAGTGTGGTGTAGCCTGGCAACACGCGAGCTTGCCAAGCTCGTGCCCCGGGTCCAAATCCCGGCACTCGCATTGTGATATTGGTTTAATGTGAATAATGATAAATCGCAGTGAAATTATTTTCATTTATATACTGTCGATCCAGTTTTTGTAATATAAAAATAACATTATATAATGAAATGATTACAATTTATTAAGAATATTATTAACGATTTTCCATTCTTTTAGCCAGGCTAACCTCTCTTATACGAATGCCAGTTTAAGTCCAATACTTTCTTTGATTACAATGGATAAAATTTAATAATTGACATTTTTTTTGACCTTATAACTTACTCATCCCATAATTTATACCGGTTACATCTTTTAATGACATTTTCACCCTCTTTTGCTTAACTTTTAAACCGTGTTTGAAGTATGATTTCTCTCTTGCTATGGCTACGTTATCATCTATAGTTTTGTTCCCTCTTAATCGCGGTAATACCACACCCTATAATATTATGAATTTGGAATAATTACGTTTCAGAAACGTAAGTTGTTAAAAGGCTGAATTTTAAAAGGAGAAAATTAGAAATGTTACGTTAAACCTTTTCGTAATATTTCTTACGTTTTATGCTATCTCATTGAAAATTTTCATCACTTCCTCGTCGGTGAAGAAATCAACATTCAACACTTGAACTGCAGATTGGATCCACGTATTCCTTGGCAAAGGCATGGAAGTCATAACATGACAATATTCAGTCATTTAAATAGTTACGGTACCACCAGTGAAAGAGGTCTGTCCCAATTTCATTGTTTGGTATATAAGCAGCTGGTTCATACCATGACAAAATCTCTATTTTGTCATGCTGAGGGCTCACTTCAGTGGTGGATAGTAGAGACCTATTATAAGCCACGTGTTGAATCTTGAATGCGTTCCAACGAAAAAATAAAGATCTCTTTTCAGCATATCATTGAGATATTTGTTCTTGAATTTCTCAATAAGGGTATCCCTGTCCCGGTATGTACGTTTCCAGCGTCTCCATGATTCAAGCATTTCCCAATCCTCACACATGATGTCGTGTCCCTTACAATCCGCCCCCTGACAAAGGAAATGGTACCTGAAATTATAGTTTATATTCTCCAAGTCAGTCCTGATTTCACCATCCAGAGTCATTTGAACTTCCTTGAGGATCTTGTTTTCCTCCTTGTTCACTCCCGGTTTTGAATCTATAGTAAAGTCTGTTATTGTTCTGGGTTTGATTATGCCTAGGGAAGTATTATCCATTTTCGATCTTTGTTCAAGCTCTTCCATAGATCCAGCCAAGAGAGGTAGAATTATCTGATTCCTTTCATTCCATGATTTATCCTGACCCGTCGGGACACTCCCCGCAATTTTCAGGGTTTCATATCTCACTCTATAGCTCTCTTTCCTACTAAGATATTCTGAGGCCTTTTCACATTCAACGGTGATCCACGAGTACTTGGGTACGTTCTTATCTCCTCGAAAAGTTTCAAAAGGTATCGGATACAATCTTATGAAATCGCCATTATCAGTGATTCCAGCAGTGCAGACACATGCACCATATTTCTTGCTTTTCTCTGGGTAAGCTTTGACAGTGAGCAATACCCTCTTTTTTTTGTAGGTCATAACTGAATGACCTCATAACCCCTTTCTTGCAGGCGTTCTCCAAGAATTTTCCGGTGGCAGTTTCTGTAATCTTCTTCCAGGCACATCATCGCAGTTACTTTTTGTCTGCCAAGAACGTCAAGTATGTCTAGGTATGATGAGTTGGAGTTCAACCATGCTGAATACTCCCTAAAGAACTTATCCGGATCATGATTTTCTTTAATCTCTATCCTTATATCCTTTGGAGCTCCAAGCTTCGGGAGATTGATATATTGTATTCCGGCATCTGCTAGATTTTCACTCAAATTTTTCATTGAAAAGTCCTTATTCCAGCTGAATGCATGGTTCCTTACGTCCACCAGCTCACTTATCTTGTTACCTTTCAGTAGTTCAATAAAATCGTCCTTCTTCTTCCCTGAATAACCTACAGAGAATATCTGAGGCTCCTCTGCCTTACTTAGGAAGACCGACTTATCCCTTCTTTCTACCGATATCCTATCTCCAGACTTCCATCCCAAATCTATGAGATAATTCTTTGGAATAGAGACCATATAGGTTCCTCCCTGTCTTATTAAAGTTCTATGATTCTCGTTAACTTTGTGTGTCATCATCACCATTATAATCTGGCATTATAAGAATGTTTATATATGGACAGATATGAGCTGATGGAAAGTGTAATCAAGGAATATTTTATTTAGTTCCCAGCGCTTACAAGATTAAAAGGTTGCTTTTTAGGCCATTAATATTATAGTAGAGAGATTTGAGATTCCTTTAACGTGACTTTACATGATTTATTAGTTTATTTGTTTGCCTGTACTGTGTTTTACGGTATTTTTATGTGAATAGGGCCGTAGTGCCTATACAATCGATATAAGGTTAAATTTGTCCGCTATGGTCAGTGTTTCCAGATCCATGGAATCCGGTTTTTCCTCACCTCCTTTCCTGATATTGTGTAATGTATCCACCCCGGGGTGCTGAAACCTGGAAAAATAATTTCTTAGGCATCGTAATATAATAGCATAGTTATTTGTTATTTCTTCGGGGCAATAGTGTAGTTCCATTCTCCATGAAATTCGTCCGTCCTTATGTTTAATTTCAACATCTCCTCATTGCTGATCTTGATGCCCTTCTCATAACTGTCACGATCAATGCTGCACTCGACCTTGAGACCTTTTTCCGTTTTTGTATTGGCTATGAGGTTTACTATCACCTCATATGAGACAAGCGGTTTTCCCCTCCAGTTCTTTGTAATGAAGGAGAATAGCCTGTGTTCAATTTTGTTCCACTTGCTTGTGCCTGGTGGGAAATGGCATACACTAATCTCCAGTCCTGTTTCTGTGGCGAATTTCTGCAATTCAATCTTCCACAGCTTCACCCTTGAACCATTGC
>DAUP01000010.1:0-9214 GCA_002505185.1 Ferroplasmaceae archaeon UBA567
CTTGGAGGGGAGTTAGATGAATTTTATTAACCATTTGCCGAAAATAGTCCCATAAATCCAAATAATTTTTAGAGTGGGGGATATTATTTTTCAAAATTTTTTTCATATAAGATGAAAATTTTTGATTACATTTATTAGTGATTTTGCTATTTTAAAACATGGTATTAGAACGCCTTTACGTAATTCCACATGGTGATGAGATAATAGATGTGCCTAATCAAGAAAGCAGGGAACTTCGTGATAAAATAACAGAAGTAACCAGGGAAGATAATTCAGATTCAATAATAGTTCTGACCCCCCATGGAATGACACTTTCCAGCGGGATACCAATAATCAACACTGAAAATCTTCATGGTGAATATTCAACAAAAACAGTCAGATTGGTCAGCGACCATAAAACTAACAAGGAAATTGTTAGAAACATAGCAGCTGAATTCGGGAAGGAAATGGTAACTGTGAATTTTGCCACATCCTCAGGACCGCTTTCTGTATTTCCTGAAGACTTCGGAACAATAATTCCATTAACATTCTTTGGAAAACAAAAAATCAGTATAATATCCCAGCCAAGAATATCTGATCCTGAGAAACTTATGAGGCTCGGCAGGAATATATGGAATACTGTTGATAGCATGAATGTCAAAATAAGTGTTATATTCAGTGCTGACCAGGCCCATACCCATAGCAAATCTGGGCCATATGGTTATTCAGAATATGCGAAACTATATGAGAATAAAATTAAGGGATATTTTCAAAGAGGCTCTTTGTCGGGAATAGAAAACATGGATCAGGGCATGGTTGTGGAAGCAAAGCCTGACAGCTACTGGAATATGGTTATACTGAATGGATTTTTAAAAAATTCTGGAATGCATATTACCCTTGATTACCATTATGTTGAAAACTACTTTGGAATGATGCTCGCCCACGGTATACAATGAGTTAAAATTTTCATGTAATAAATCGTGTCTAAAAACCATACAATAAGGCAGTGCTATGAAACAAGCTCCGGTTATAGAATGCCAAGGTCGTTTGTATACCATGGTTGTAGAGTGTTTAACTGTGGAATGGAACTCTATTCAGTGTCTTATACTTATGGTGCAGTCAGTTCAGGTCAGTACACTGAAGCATTCACATTCTGTGAATTCAATATTGAAGAGAAAATACCTGTTAATATAAGAAAGAAACTGCCCCGAAGGGGATGATGGAAGCAAAAGGATCGGAAAAAATGAAAAAATTAAATTGGATAATGCACGAAAAATAAATTTCTATTAATCTTTAAAATCTTCCATGATGAGTAAAAATCCAATAACCATTGAAAATGCAATAAAAGCGAGTCCATAGAATATGATGCCCTGTAAAAGCCCGATTATTTTATCTAATAAACCCAGGAGAATTACTGGAAGTCCAACTCCAGTGTATATGATAATGTAATAATTGGCAAGCATATCACCTGTTTTTTCCGGTGGAGCAATTGCCTTGATCTCCCTTGTTGCACCTGTGAATGCGAAACCCTGGCCTATTCCTGCCAGCAAAGTTCCTGCAATGAATATATAGAGAGAATTTCTAATAATTGCAATAAGTATGAATACAATTGCAAATATAATAAAAACCATACCAGAAAACATTGATTTTTGAATTTTGAATTTCAGGGAAATGATCTGAAAAATGGATGCTATGCCCAGCATAAGAAATACAATAATGCCACCTATGGCAATGCTATTTAAGCCTGAAAGTTTTATTATGTAAACAGGAGCAAGTGACATAAAGAATGCTGTAATTGACCATGCACCAAATGCAACGAATGAACTTAACAGGAATGGCCTTATAACTTCTCTATCTATAGAGGGAAAATGCAGTATCAATTTTGGATTTTTTGTTGAGATATCTTTCAGAGGATACATTGCCATAGCAGGTAATAGAACTAAAATAATAGAAAGTAAATAAACCAGTCTAAATGGGTATGGTAAATACTGTGCCATTATTCCACCTAATAAAGGACCTGTGGCAGTTCCTGCAGAGGTTCCTATGGATGTCAGCACGGCACCAGCCCTCTTGTTATAATTAAATAATAATGTACTGGCCGGTCCCGCAATGGCTCCACTTGCAAGGCCCATAAATGCACGTGCAAGGAAAAGCATATATACATTTATGGCAAACAGAAAGGATAATAATCCAATTAATTCCATAATAACACCAATGGCAATGGGCAATTTTCTGCCATGTTTATCAGAGTACTGGCCCCAGAAGAGGAGCGAGGGAATTAACATCAAAACATATATTGCAAAAATATCTGTAATAATAAATGGGCCAAAGTGGTATTTCAATGCATAAAGTTCATAAATTGGTGCCGTAACATTTGACGCAGCCATTATAGAAAACAGAAGAAGAAAGATAATTACACTTCCGGCATTAATCCATGAATTCCCTGAATTGTTTTTCTTAATTTCCATGGGAATTAATTGTTAATGGCAAATTAAAATACGTTATTCATAATGAAAATCTTATACATGGTAAAGTATATTTATAAATTCGAATATACGAAAAGATGTCCAATTCTTATAAAAATTTAGGACTAACTCCAGAGATACCCATGGACAGATTATTCTACTGCCTTTCCAGCCCAATAAGACTAGAAATAATAAGAATTCTTTCAGGGGGAAGTAAAACAGTAAACGGCATTTCAGAATTATTAAACAGCTCACAGCCATCGGTGTCTACTCATTTGAATATACTATCTGAATATGGCTTTGTTAATGAATTTCCATATGGCAGAGAGGTATTTTATAAGCTTATTCCGGAACGGGTTGAGTTTTTAACGACATATTTAGACGATATGGCTGGAAATCACAAAATGCCTGAAACAACAAAAAAATCAAATAACAATGCATCCTTTTCTAAATGCAGAAGGTGCTATGACCATCTGGCAGGACATGATGGTGTAATGCTTCTGAAAACATTTTTACTGAAAAAATGGCTTAAACAGGTAAATGACAAACCCGAATTTGATCTAACTGATAAGGGCGAAATAATTATGATGAGGCTTGGCGTTAAGATTCCTGTAAAAAGGAGACATGGAAGAATTTTTGCATATGGATGCAGAGACCTAACAGAAAAAGAATTTCATCTGGGAGGTTCCCTGGGTTCAGAAGTCATGAAGGCACTTATTGGAGGAGGGTTCATTTCTCTACATGAAAATTCAAGAATCATAACTGTCATAAAACCCATAAAGGATTGGATTGAGGTATGAAATACTAAATTCCAAACTTTAATTCGATTCTTTTTAATTATTCCTTACAATTCAATCAGAAAGAACACCACTGAGTTAACAACATCGATGAATTCTCTGGGAGAAATATACATTTATTCAATAAATAATAAATTAATTAAATATTTTCAGAAGTTGCCCGTGGTGGAATTTTTAAAACGTTCTAAATAATATTAATTTTTAAATATTTATCATAAATTACCAAGTTCAAAGATTAGTAATGCTTCTGTAGGGATGCATTATATACTATCATTTCCATGATATCTGAAGAGAAGGCAAAAAAATATTCTTTAAAGATTACCAAAGAAAAAAGGAAAAACCAGAAAATAACAATTATAAAAACTAAGATAGACATGGATAAATTAAGCAATAAAACAGTAAACACATTAAAGATGCTATTTTTAGAATCCAAATGGCTGTTCTCCCTTAATATTTGCTGAACATAATGCGCATTATCTAAAGATTTTGCTCATTATAATGCGCAAAAATAAAATACCCTACGAAATATCGTGTCATGATTCAAAAATCGCTTATGCGAACAGTGATACAGGATCAACTGACTGAAATCGAGAGATTAGATCACATTGCCCCAAGAGATGCTTTTGACCTTGGATTAAGTTACAACGGTTCCTCCGCATTCATCATTAAAGGGATCAGGAGGTGTGGCAAGAGCACAATGCTGAAACAGATTATCAACACCAGGTTCCGGGATTCTTTTTTCTATTTCAATTTTGACGATGAACGAATATCAGGATTTGCAGTGGAAGATTTTCAGGTACTGATGGAAACTTTCATTGAGTTGTTTGGGGACATGAGAAATGTGTTCTTTGACGAGATCCAGAATGTCAAAGGCTGGGAACTGTTTATCAATCGACTTCTTCGGGAGGGATACAGGGTATTTATCACAGGGTCAAATTCAAGTCACTTGAGCATGGAGCTTGGAACTCACTTGACTGGAAGACATGTGGACATGGAGCTCTATCCTTTCTCATTTCTTGAATTCCTACGGGCAAGGAGCATAGATTTACCGAAAAACAACTATTCTCCCCAGTGGAAAGCAACGGCTGGTAAATTGTTCAACGAGTACTACTTATCCGGAGGAATGCCTGATTCAGTTGTTTCTGGAAGTAATTCAGTCTTGACTCAGCCAATAAATGACATAATCCAGAATGATGTGATGAACAGGTACAATATAAGGAAGTTCCCAGAGATTAGGGATATTTTGAGATTCCTCATGTCAAATGTATCAAACGAAATCACATATCGTTCTATCACGCGAAACTTGAGTGTCAAAAGCGAAAACACCGTAAAAAAGTACATGGACTACCTCCAAGAAACATATATAATCTTTGAGGTTAAAAGGTTTGATCGGAAGCTGAAAAGAGCCGGAAAAAGTCCAAGGAAAGTGTACTGCATTGATAATGGAATCATATTGAGAAATGTACCAAACTTCTACAAGAATAATGGTGCATTGCTTGAAAATCTTATTGCAGTAGAGCTTAAACGGAGCGGCACGGAGTTCTATTACTACAGACATGAGAGCAATACTGAAGTTGATTTTGTTCTTCCAGTAGATCGCGAACTCATCCAGGTCTCTTTCGAACTAAATGATCAAAACATAGAACGAGAGATAAGAGGACTGGAGAGAGCTTCGGGTGAAATTGATGCAAACAGGTTTCTGATACTAACAATGGATCAGGAACGTGAGATATTCAGGAACGGACTGAAAATTGAAGTCAAGCCTGTGTGGAGATGGTTGATGGAGAACGTTCATTAATAAAAACTAGAAATAAAAAGAAAGAGGATGTTTGGAGTGTATCACTATGGGAAAGCTGCAGATACCTTCATTTATTTTTTTGTGAATGCGACATTGGCAAATTTTCGTTGATAATTTGGAAATTAAAACATTTTGATATAATTGTATCAAATAAAAATCTCAATATTCTTTAAACCAAAGGCATGCCTATAAGATTACTAAAATTCCTATTCGGAAAAAATCAACAAAGCATTCAAATAATACCTCTGGATAAACTGTGCTATAATGAGGTTGGATGAATAATAGAAAACTCATAGCCCTGAGATCTTTTATAATAGCAGCTGGTGCAACTGCTGCAGCTTCCTTTGTGGGGGTCTTTGCAGTTATGATAGGAGCATCTGCGGTTGAAATGGGCTGGCTGCAATCATCATCTAACTCACTGAGCAATTTGGGGCAGATTCTCTGGGGACGTATTAGTGATAGGGCAGGGCGACGAACGCCATTTCTGATTTTAGGAAGCGTAATATTAGCTATTCTATGGTACATGCTTCCATATTCTTATAATCCAGTGGATCTCATTATCCTCTATGCACTGATATCACTTTTTTCAGCCATGATAACTGTCAACTGGTACTCATTCATAGCTGATAATATTGCAGAAAAAAGGGGGCATTTCCTTGCAATAATAACCAATATCGCATCTATGGGCACAGTTATATCTTTGATTGCTATTTTTTTCCTGCTTGATAGCAATTCAAGGAAGGATATTATTATTCCATTCACAGCAGCATCGATTTCATACATAGCATCTGCTTTGATAGGATTTATGCTCACAGAGAAAAAAAGCAAATCAATAATGAGCAAAAATCTTCTGGGTACCTTAAAAACCCTAAAAAATAATAGTATATTCTATCAATATTTTATGGCAACTAATGTACAGTCTTTTTTCTGGTCACTGGCCTGGCCGATGTTTCCCATAACAATTGTTACAATTATGGGCTTTTCCTTAAAAGTTGTGGCATTGCTCACCATTGCGGCAATTGGATCAGCACTTGTTACACAGTATTTTATTGCAAAATTTATTGATAATATCAACAGGATTCCTTTAATTTTCCTAAATAAGATTATGTTAAGCGGGATACCATTAATGTATGCCTTCTTTGATTCTTTTCCTCTTTTTATAGGAATTGAAATATACAGTGGTTTTTTAGGTTCAATTCAGAATTCTATTCTTACCTCTTATACACTGGATGTCGTTCCGGAGAGTCACCGGGCCGAATATATTTCTATACTCAATGGGTTTAATGGTGCAATTTATTTCGCAGGAGCGTTAACTGGGGGGTACCTTCTTTCTTTGTTTATAGATTTCTTTCCACTGAAACTTGCACTTATATTTTCATATATCATTGTATTTAGTGGTAGATTCATTTCGTCTTTCCTGTTCCGTGGCCTTAAAGAAGTAGGTGGCGGGAGAAACAGGGGGGCATTAAGCATACTGTTCAAACCAAGGCAACCCGGTTCACCCTCTGGGGCCCCCATAAATCCCCGGTGAATAAATTATTATTATTATCTGACAAATTTTAATGAGACTTTGATACAAATTTATTCATCGGCCCCTCTGAGGATTTTTTCATCATTCGGGTCAGTTTCACCTCCCTGACACTGCACGTCAGGGAATACTGTTCCAGGAAATTAAGTACATTTGCAACATCTTCGATCCTGAGTATCATAACTCCCCTCAGGAGCTTTGTACTATTTTTACTCAAAGCAATTATGTCATAATATTCTAAAATTATCAACGAAAATATGGCAATTTCTAATCTAGAAACTATAATATATAGTTTATTTATTACTTTAAAAGGAGAGGATATATTAATATGGAAAACGATGAAATTGAATTTGAAATAAAAAATATTGGACCTATTAAAAAATCAATTATACGTACCAAGAATATTACAACCATATTAGGACTTCCCAATTCAGGTAAAAGTTATGCACTTAGATCAATATACTGGTTTCTTCAACTTCTTGATGAATACAGATTTAAAGAATTTAATCGCTTAGTTAACCATGTTAAATCAGACGAAATTTTAGAAAACAAAATTATGAATGATATGAATAAAGAAATAGAGAAGGAATTAAATGGTATAGTTGATGATTTTATATCAAATAAACAAAATATCCTTCATGAAGTGTATAAAAATAATATAAAAATAAACTATAAAATTAATTTAGAGAAATTAAAATTATTAATTAAAGGTGTATTTAAAGATACTCTTAAGCAATATACAGGGTCTAGTAATATAAAAAATATTAAGGTTAATGGAAAATCAATAGATACGATAATAGATGATTCAATATCGGAAATACCAATATTTGGCTCTGAATACTCAAAGGAAGATAATGGATTACACTTTATGTATTCAATAGCAAGAAATTCACATATTACTCCTGAAAAATATTATGAAAAAATGAATAAATTAAGGCGACATCCATTAACTGTTACGATCAATCCAATGAATATTAGCAAAGCAGGCACGAGTATAAACGTGGATGTCACTTTTTCAATTTCAAGGGCAACCGATCAATATCTCCAGGAAAGGCTAGATTTTTATGGATTAAATTTTGCTAGTACAAATATTTCTATTGAAAACTTTCCATATATGGGAATAATTATATCTAATATTTCTGAAAATATATGGACATCTATAATTAATTTTTCATTAAAAAATATAAAATCGGCTATTTCTGATATTTCGGGAATTAATTCGATTAAATTTATTCCGTACGGCAGAAATATAATAGTTCAATTATATAATAATTCATTGAAAAAGAGTTTATATTATCCTGGAGAAATTTTAGAAGATTTGAATGTTTTAAAAAGTGCACCATTTTCAAGTTATTTTAAGTGGCTTGATGCTGGAAGAGAAAGACTAAATAATAATCAAAATGAATTAATTAATTTATTTAATTTTATTATAAATGGTGAAATCAAGTCAGATTCAAACACCAATGCCCTGAAATACTTTTTTGGTGATAACAAATCTGTTGATATAGTTTTGTCGTCTGCCATGGTAGAAGAAATAACAGGATTAATGCTTCCCATTATTTCATCAAATGATAAAGATTTAATTATCATTGAAGAACCCGAAGCACAGCTTCATATTAGCACACAAATAATAATGGGAATATTATTGGTGGCTTTAGTTAAGAAAAAAGATATTAAAATTATTTTTTCAACGCACAGTGATACACTTGTAATTGTTATGAATTACTTGCTAACTCAACATGTAGAGAAAAATGATGTTCAAAATCTTGTTAAAGCTATATATAATAATCAATTTTCCCAAGATAATTTAAACGATTTGATTAATGTTTTTGATGATAAGAAAAAAATTGACATTAAATTTTATTCTAATAAAGATGATAAGTTTATGTTAATAGATAATAAAGATATTTTAAAGGAAATACCCGGAATTACTGATTTCATAGATAGATTATTTAACTGGAGCATTGGTGTTATTTCTAAAACACAAAAGGACCAAAATGGTGAAAATAAAAATGACTGAAGTTAACTTTCAGAAGTTAAAAGGGGACAATGAATGGGCAAAACTCGGTGAAAATGAATGCTATGCAGAATTGCCAACCAGTTTCTCAGCAATTTTTAACGTAGAGCACTTTAAAAACAACGGTTTAAAACATTGTGATATAATATTTATAGGTAAACAAATCTTTTTTATTGAGCTAAAAAATACTAGTAATACAACAAATAAGGGTGAAATAATACAAAATATTTTTGAGAGTATAGAACCTAAATATAACGGTTCTAAGAAAATATTAGAGAGCCTACTTAAATTGTATAATAATGGCGTTTCAAAATCTTTTAACAATAAATGCTATACATTTTTTGTGTCCAATGAAACCATATCAATACTGCAGGCAAATAAAAGTATATTTACAAAACAAAAATATAAGCTCTCACATTTAAAAAGCGAATTAGATTTCATTATACTAAAACCATGCTGTTCAAATTTATTTGAATCGGGAAATTTTTTAAAAATTCTTTAATTGTGATACGTTTTATTGTTATTTTTCCGATGGTCTGTTACATAACTATTAAAATGTAGGTTTATACAAACAGAAAATTTCGTTCCTCAGAAACTCTACATCAGTAATCTGCTGATATTGAGATGAGT
>DAUP01000010.1:9309-9933 GCA_002505185.1 Ferroplasmaceae archaeon UBA567
TTTGGTCATTCCGTGTCCTTATTGTTAAAAAAAGCAAGCTTTGATGAACATGTAGTCAACACTGCTAAAATAATAGATAAATACTATATACCAACACGGTACACCGATGCATGGTCGGAAGGAGTACCAGAAGATTATTACACACTGGACGAAGCAAATGAGGCAATAAATTGTTCTGAAACAATAATCGATGAGGTTGAAAATAAATGGAAATCATTGAAAAAAGAATGAATCAAAGAAATGATATATTACATAATGCAATCAAATATGCAGATAGCCTTAAATTTAAATGTACAGCAATATTAATAGGGTCCTATGCTAGAGGAGATTTTAATTTGTGGAGTGATATAGATATATTAATTATTGGAGATTTTCAGGGCAATCCATTACAAAGATTAAAAAATATCGATTTCCCTCCTGGATATGAAACAATATTATTAACAATAGATGAAGTAAATAAATTGAAGTCTAAAAATAGCAAATTCATAAAGGATGCCTTTAATGATGGGATAAATTTAAGAGATGATTATCTTTTATTCTCATCCAATAGCAAATAGTTTTATAAAACAGGTCTATAGTCTCTTTTGTTCTCGTTATCCATGGAGGTCAACTACCCCTCCCTGA
>DAUP01000116.1 GCA_002505185.1 Ferroplasmaceae archaeon UBA567
GCTTTCAGTAGATCGCTCAATAATAACTTATCCATAAGCGATGATTTTATTTTTATCTGCTGTTTCATATATGCATCCATGGCGTTGACTTCCTTTGATAAAATCTTGTTGAAAACATCGGAACTGACAGTTACTGTAATATCTGCATCTATCTTTCCCTCCTGTGGCTCTGTTATATGCCCATTTTCGACCTTGAAATAATAAGAATCCTTGTCATCGAATATTATATCAATGCTTTTAGTGACGCTCTGGAGCTTTTTTGCATATGTCTGATCATTTGCTATCTTATCATTCATTTTTTTTACTAAATTATTCAGCACTTCTTTCATAAACATTACCTCTTTTTTCCTTTCTGTATTCCAGTGATTTTTTTATGAAATATAAATGTACCTTTGAGGGATTTAACGGTCTTGACTGGAACTCGGCATGGTACTGTGTTGCTATGTAGTTGTTCCTGTCACTGAGTTCCAGGATTTCCATTCTTATTTTCTCATCATCAGTTCCTGAAAATACCGCTCCAGCCTTTTCTAGCCTTTCTATATAATTTGGATTTACCTCGAATCTATGTCTATGTCTCTCGCTTATCTTTTCAGATTTATACAGGTCATATGCCAGTGTGCCTTTTTTTATGAGAACGGTTTTAGCGCCCAGCCTCATTGTGCCTCCAAGATCCTTTATGCCCTTCTGCTCCGGCAATATATCTATAACCGGGTTCAGGGTATCAGGTTCAAATTCTGTGCTGTTGGCGTTCCTCAGGCCAAGTAAATCCCTTGACAGTTCTATGATTGATGCCTGGAATCCAAGGCATATGCCCAGGTAAGGAACATGGTTTTCCCTGGCATACCTCGCCGCAGCTATCTTGCCTTCAACACCGCGGTAGCCAAATCCCCCTGGTATAAGTATTCCATCAAGGCCATCCAGCTGTGCCGTACTTTTAATCAGGTTGTCAGAATCAATCCACTTTATATTTACTTTAATCCCTGTGTTTCCAGTAACATGTGAAAAGGCCTCCTTGTGGCTTATATAAGCATCCTGCATATCCACATATTTTCCGATAAGGCCAATGGTAACCTCTGTTAAGGGGTTGTCTATGTTGTCTGTGAATTTTTTCAAGGTATAATTAAGCTCATGGTCATCAAAGCCAAATAACTCCCTGGTGTATTCCAGTATATTCTGCTCTTCCAGTACCATTGGCACAAGATATACATTGGATACGTCATAAACACTTATTATACCGTTTTCCTCAACATCAGTGAAAAGTGATATCTTCTTCCTTGCATCCCCGTTTAGCGGACGTTTTGACCTGCAGAACAGTATATCCGGCTGTATACCTATAGCCCGGAGCTCTTTGACACTGTGCTGTGTTGGCTTTGTTTTCTGCTCAGATCCTGATTCTGGCACCAGCGTTACATGTCCAAAAATAACGGAATCATGCCTGTTGGATTTCATCTGCCTCAATGCCTCAAGAAATGGCATTGATTCTATATCCCCAACGGTGCCTCCGACCTCGATAAGTGCTATGTCATAACCATCAGCCGCCTTTCTTATGCGGTTTTTAATTTCATTCGTAATATGTGGTATAATCTGGACTGTACTTCCAAGATAATCACCGCGCCTTTCCTTTTCTATTACCTCCTTGTATATCTTTCCAGTGGTGATGTTATTGTTTGAGGAGAGGTTAGTATCGAGAAACCTCTCATAATTGCCAAGATCAAGGTCAACCTCACCTCCGTCATTGAGGACAAATACCTCGCCATGCTGGTATGGATTCATTGTCCCTGCGTCGTAATTAAGATATGGATCAATTTTTATGTTTGTTACTTTGAACCCACTGTTCTTTAAAAGATATGATAAGCCGGATGTGATTGTCCCCTTTCCTAATCCGGAAATAACTCCTCCTGTTATTATAATATAATGCATTATTCTATAGTAAAAATCGTTTAATAAATCTTTTCATTGGATGTAATTCCAATAATTCAATAAAATAATAAAATTATGGGAAAAAATTCTGAATATTTTATATTTTACATATAAAAAACTATAATATTTATTTATATTAAACAAAATGATAAAAAAATTAATTACCGATTCTATTGCATCCATGGTGCATAGATACCATTTCCGGCATTTTTTAAAAATAAGTTTATACGAAAAAAGTAATATTATTTCATTCTGATATGTCCTCCAGATTCCTCCTGGAAACCTTTGTTCCGCCAATAAGCACAAGAAGCCCCGCTATCAAACCTGTTATTCCAATGAAAGTGAAACCAAATGCCCATGAATATGTGGCCACAAGTACAGGCAATAACAGGGCACCAAGGGCTCCTCCACCATGTCCTATTCCATCTGTTAACCCGAACCCCGAACTTCTTGCCCTTGTGGGATAATTCTCTGCTGTAAAGGTGTATGCAACCTGCAGGTACATGCCAAGTCCCAGTGCAGCAAGGAATGACCCGAAATATAGCATGGGAGTCAGTTTGGTAGCCATTGAGAGCATTCCTATAAACCAGACAACAGTAGCCGCAAATATTACGTGTTTCCTTTCGTACCTGTCAGATGTGTACATCATAATAAGTGCTCCAGCCGGATATCCTATAATGGCACCTATTGCTATATACAGAATTGCAGCAGCTACTGAAAATCCTATCCCCTCAAGCAGTGCGGCAGCATCTCCGAGGAAAGCGTAATTCCCAATGTACCAGAAAAACCACACAGCTATAAGCAATACCATTCTGCCTGCGTATGGCTTCTTGAGCAGGTATAAGGTAGGGAATTTCGGTTCCTCCACAACAACTGTTTCTGGGTGCGGTTCCGGCAATTTCCCCACTTTCTTCTCCGCGGTAGCTTCCATCATCTCCAATACCTTTTCTGCCTTTGGAATGTTATTGCCCCTTGTGGCAAGCCACCTTGGAGATTCTGGCAGCTCTGTTCTCAAAAATACTGCAATGAAGGCTATTATTGCACCTATTCCGAATAACCAGCGCCATCCTGTTGGGAATGCCGGAACAAGAAAATATCCAATAAATGGTGTAACTGCCTGTCCAAATATCCCTATCAGGAAGGTAAATACAGTTATTTTACCCCTGACAGCCGCAGGTGCAAATTCTGTGATATATATGGATACCAGGTTAAGGTCTGCTCCCAGCCCTATGCCTGTTATAAACCTGAATATAGTCAGTTCAGGGACATTGAGGGATAATGCATCCCCAAGCGATCCTATTGCAGTAAGTGCCATTGTCAAAATCATGGACCTGTATCTGCCGAATACGTCTGCCAGGCTTCCTATAGTATACGAACCAATTGCATAACCAATAAGGCCTACTGAAAGGGCGATAAAGAGGATAATAGAACCGTGCAGATGGAATTGCTGGTCGATTGCAGGCATTGCAAGGCCTATATCGGATATATCATAAAATGTGAAAAAATATCCAAGCCCTATTATTCCAAGGAAAGCCCTAGGCAAAGACCATACAGGAATCCTGTTAGCTCTTGCTATAATATCTTTAACTTTGTCAAGATTTTCTACCATTCTGGAAAATATTGCAATTATATTATAATGTTGTTATTTTGAAAATAAATAATATATAAATTTTACTTGGTTGAATATCATAATATTAAAATTTAACCGTTATTACAAAAATACTTTCTGTATAATAAATAGTAATTTTTACTAACCACATATAATTAACTTTCTTTTTCCCAATCATGTATTTACCTTTTTATGTTTTTATTTCACTTTTCCTTTAGCTCTATCCTTTATATTATAATGTTATATTAGCGACTCAATTTGTGATATAATAGAGAGCTATTATTATTCACTTAATTGGTAAACTATTTAGCAATATAATTACCGACATATATATATATATATACATGTATTTACATCATTATGAATAAAAAGAGCATAATAATTTGTTTGTTAATTGTGGCGGCACTAGTAACATTGGTATTTATGCCTTCATTAACAACCACACAGTCGCCTATAAATAATAAAGCAAATGCACAGGGTGTACAGGCATATTGTGGATTCGAATATGGAGCGAAGGATATATTGGGTAAAACCGTAATAAAAGGATCATTTAGTGCTAGCTGGACATACAGTCAGTCTAATGGGAGTTTTATACATGGCTACGATCCCATAAGTAGTGCTCATGCAATCGTTCCATACCTAAGCTGGATACATGTTCACACCCCGGGATGGGGAAGTCCAAAAGCAAATAAGTGGATAGCATATGGAAATGTTGGGTATCATGTTGGTATCTGGTATATATCCATAACAGAGCATTATCATTCAACAGTCACAGTTAAACCCAACTCATACGGTCGAGGAATCCCGGGTATGGCATGGGGTGAATGTAAATTATAATTTATTGGTGCATAGTTTATGATGCAAAGAAAAAATAAAATTATTGCTATTTTAATAATCATTTTAATAGTGGGAATTCCTATTTCAGGAATATTTACTGTACACAATAGCCACATATATTTTATACTTGATAACAAAGTAAAACCCTATAAAGCTGGTACCTATGAAAACTATACAATTGTCAATAATGGTATTTACAATGAAGATACATTTGGATATTTAAATATAACTTCAGAAAGTAAGGATATACTAATTAATATGCATCTTAATTATAATAACAGTTGTAATAGTAGCGAGCATATGGCAGAAATAACTACTAACAGAATAATAAATAGAACCGGAAACGGTTTTTATTATAACAATTCAAGAATTATACTGCCATTTTTTTATAACCCGAACTCTCAAACATTAATGCAAGAAGGAAAACAAATAGAAAATTATTCAAAGAAAGATATTACACACAGCATGATCACTACAGGTGGTGTATATATGTACCATATGGGGATATGCTTATATTCTTCATTTAATAAAAACTCCTCGCGCGGAGCAAGTTCTGTTGGGGTTGCCTATGATGCTCACTCTCACCTGCTGCATTCTATGTACGATCTAGGGGATCCAATTTTAGCGAATATAACTGGGGCTTTTTACAATAACACTTCATATCCAATTGGGATGAATTTATTTCTGGATAAAACAAATATAGTTGTTTTTCCAGTCGACTGGCTATATGTTGGCCTAGTTTATCTTGTTGTTGGTTTTTCCATAGGATTTTTTGTCATAGTTCCTGCAGTGATTATAATGTCTATCAGTGCTTATAGAAAACATAGAAAAAAAGGTCATAAAAATGGGAAATAATATAATAAAATGTGAAAATCTAAATAAAAGTTATGGAGATAAAGTAATCCTTAAAAACGTAAATATAGAAATTATGCCCGGGATAATAGCGCTTGTTGCCCCAAATGGTTACGGCAAAACAACATTTATAGAAATGTGCTGCGGGTTAAGGAATAATTACAAAGGAAAAATCAAAATACTTGGCAAAAAAATTAGCGAGGTAAAGCAACTTATTGGATTTGTTGAGGATAAACCAGCTTTCCCAGGCAACGTTATGGTAATGGATTACATAAGAATTGTTTCTGCTATATACAAAACAAAAATAGATGATGAAATAATAAATTTATCTGGAATTCGAGAGGTGTATAATTATAAAATAAAAGATTTATCATCGGGATATTTAAAAAGGCTTGCATTTATTATTTCTGTTATCCATAAACCAAAGCTGATATTTGCCGATGAGCCATTTTCAAACGTTGATGTAACTGCCATAAAAGCAATGCAGGAAATGATCATAAAAATTAATGAGAAAGGCACATCAATTTTAATTGCATCGCATGATTTAAGGGAATTAGCAGATATCGCTAATAGAATATTTCATATCAATAATAATGTGTTAGAGGAAATAAAATACAAATTTAATAAAAATATGATTGAAGTATCATCTAATGATAATGATATTTTAAATAGTTACCTTAAGAGTGAGTTTTATGTGGTTAAAAATAAAGATAGCTTAATTATATATTGTGACGATGTCAAAAAAATCTTATTAAAATTATCAAATTTTAATGGAAAAATTATAAAAATAAGGACAATAGACTATAAAGAGGGATTATTAGATGAGCTATATAAAGCCGTTAATGGAAATTGAAATAAAAAATAAAAATCAAGTATTATACTTTATAAGTTTATTCGCCATTTACATATTATTATCAGTGCTGGCTAAATTTGACAAAGCCCCGTATTACATTAAATTTCTTAATTTATCACTAGTTTCCTTTGTGTTTATTGGATTAATAATGTCAATAGCATTTATTGAAAGTGTAAAGAATGACCAGGATAGCAAATTAATTAAAACATATATCACGTATCCATTTTCTACATTAAACTATGTATTTTCTAAATTAGTGATCTTCATAATTATGGATATAATTATATTGATTTTTGGCTCTATAACATCATTTTTTATTATAGGGTATATGAATATTAAAGTGCTGGAATTACTAATTTTTAATTCATTTTATATAATATTTTCAATAATATCCATAGCGCTTATATCAGTTACATTGTCAAGATTTAATATATTATCTGAAATCGTTACAATATTCTACTATTTAATAGTATTAGTTATTGCACTTAGCAGCATATCAATAAAAACAGTATTAAAATTATTTCCATTTTTTTATTATTTTCAGTTATTATTACATTTTAAAGCAGGATACAATATATCTAATTTAATTTTTATGCCGTTATTATTTATAGTTTTTATAATACTTGCTCTTATGTTATTTATGTATTTTAAGTGGAAAATACTTTATAATTTTAAGTAATTTTATTTTTTAATGCAAGAAATATTAATTTTTTACCTCAAATAATTTTATTTCCACGCCTCCAGATGAATTTCCACACTATCTTCTTTCCCCTCATCTATATTGTTCTTTATGTATGGTTATATGACGAAACAACATAAATGATGCATTTTTACACGATAATATAATAAATTTACAGGAAATTCGATAGCAGCTATTCAAAAGATGGCTTGTGAATACCATAATAGAGAAGATTTTAGAACTGCAATATATTTCCACAGCGGTAATCTAAAGTTTAAACCAGGGTTCACTGAAATGTCAGTAGAATCACTGTTATTAGACTGTTTGCATCCGATTTCATATGGTTTGCCTGCATAACCTGAAAAACAATATTTAAACCGGCCTTATGTTTTCAGTTATGCCAACTTTTATATTTTCATGGATGCTTATAGATTATATGGGAACAATTTTTTACGTGTACCTCAGTCAGGATGACCCAAAGAAATCTACCATGAAAAAGCTGGAAAGATATGGGCTGGCCATTCAAATACCATTAAATAAAATATATAACAAACTTTACCTTACGCCCTATTCTGACAGTTTTCTGGTCAATTCCCACAGAAAATTGTTCGAGGAAAAGGGACTTGTTGTTGTTGATGGATCATGGAACAGGATAAACACAATAGAAAACCTTAAGGGCAAAAACGGGAAAAAATTGCCTCTCCTTCTTCCTGTTAATCCTGTAAATTATGGGAAGCCTGGAAAATTATCCTCACTGGAGGCCCTGGCCGCAGCCCTCTATATCATGGGGTACCCAGAACTTGCAGAAGATGTAATTTCAAAGTATTCATGGGCACAGAATTTTATAAAGACAAACATTGAACCCTTGAATGACTATATGAAATGTACCTGTGACAGTGATTGTATAAGGATCCAGGGTTACTATTTCTGAACAGCTTTCCACTGTCCATCTTTCAACTCATATGTTCCACAAGCATATTCTGAAAATATTTTTTTAATGGGTTCTCTAAAATTATCCGGCATTATTGACATAAGGAAATTTTCATATGGCATAATATGCAATCCGGCAACGTGTTCCACATTTTCACTATTTCCTGAATAAAGGCCAATACGTGATTCAGCATAAATTCTTTCATCGGGGTCAAGTCGGAGCCTGGCCTTTGAAATTCTATTTTTCAGGAGTTTTATATCATTGTCTGAATACAGTATGTCCTGGGGCTTTCCACCAGAAGCCTCGATGAACAACAATATGCCAAGGCATTTAGAGCATTTCCCGCAGGGGTATATTGTCCCATTCTTTTCATGGCATGAATGGCATGACCTTTGCCGAAGGAATAAATATCTGTACCGTTCCATGAGTATTTTCTCCTCCAGATATCCTGTAACCGGATAAACTATGGAATACACCTCAGCATTTATGCCCTTATTCCTGAAGTAAATGGAAAGCATATTATTGAAATCATAGGTCTGGTCAAAGATTCCATAGTAATATTTCAGGCCTTTATAATCTGTCATTTCCCGTGGGTCATCAAACTCATCACCCATGATGATATTTCCAATGGAATATTTTTTGAGCAGCGGCAACAATAAAAATATGTACACAGGAAAAATGAAAACCTGAATCGGGTAATCATCGGATAGTATGTCTATCTTTTCCAAATTTACTATTTTTATGTGCTTAAGCATTTCATGGTAGAAGCGGTCTGTATTGGACCATACCTTCATGGCATTCTTGAAATTTTCCTTGTAATAATCGTAGGCTGTTTTTGCAGTGAGCCAGTGAGAACCGGATTCCTCAAAATAGAAGGAATAATTATTCTCTGGCCTGTTTATTTCATTGAAAATTCCGAAGGCCAGAAGACTTTCCTTACCCCCAGAAGACATGATAGCTACCCTGTCCCTGAAAGTATTCCACTGGTTTTCACTATTATATTTCTCAGGGCAAACAAGTTCCGTTACACCATCTGCATTGGCACTATTGATATCCTCCTCAGATGGTATAAATTCTGGTTTTATGTAGTCATATCTCCTGTTTATTATCTTATTTATAAACACTTCATGGGCATTTATTTTCATAAAATTTTTTATCAGCTCAATATCATTGTCTGATACGGGAAAATTCAATGTGATCTTCCTTGAGAAATAGGTGAAATTTATGACAGGCATGGTAAGTATTAGCCCTGCTATATTCCTGTCCACATCAATATCTTCGGCATATGTAAAAATCAATCTGTATGAAAAATCATCAAATTTTATGTTTCCGATTATTCTTCTTTTTTCAATGCCCGCTATATTTACTTCAATATTATCGAATGAAATCACACTGTCAATGTACATGTTCCGGCACCGCTTCAATAGATAATGCAATAAAGGTTCATAAATCTGTTATAACTCCTGTGATACTTTCAAATTCCTGGAGTGGGTCAAATACAGGTATGTTGTATTTCTTCTCCAGCCTTGTTTTCTCCTGCCCTATTTCTGATTTTTCCATATTTTCTGTATTTAGGGATATTGCTATGACCTTCTTGTTTGAAACCAGTTCAAGGACTTTTATATATTTCTCCAGAGGCTCAATTGGGTATTCCGGGAATCCATCGTAAAATCTCCTTTTAGGTGCATGCTGAAGTATTATGGCATCAGGACGCATGGCCCCTATTATCTCAAATCCTCCAGGATATGCAGGGTGCAGAATAGATCCCTGTCCCTCCAGGAACATATATTCAGGATGTTTCTCCTGCCATGCCTTATATGTTATATATTCAAGTGAACCTGCAACAAAATCATTTATGATAGAATCCATTACAACTGTATATGGAAATCCCTGCATCCATGATGTTTGCCCGGTGCCTATGAGTTCAGAATGTTTTTTCTGCCTGTTTATGGCATCATTGAGATATATTGCTGTTGTCCTTTTGCCAATGGCACTGTCTGTTCCAAGCACTGCAATTTTTTTGGACTTCACCTCTTCTATCTTTCCCGTGAATGAGTATTCATAACTTTTAAAAATCTTCCTGACATCGGCTATATCCACACTGTACTGTTTTGCAAGCTTCTTGAATTCACTATCATTGCTTATGTACTGGTGGAGCCCGTTTACTATGTTCATTCCGTTTTCAATGGCTTCAGAGACGTATTTCCTGTATTCCACAGGAAGATAACCTCCATCGGTGGCAATGCCTATTATAAGGGTTGTGGCACCCATTGTTTTTGCCTCCTGCACAGTACTGATTATCCTGATGCCATTCTGCCTTCCCATAAGGACATACCCTGCATCCATTCCATAGTACCTGGAGTCTATGACTGCGATAATCTCATATTTTTTACTGTATCTTACAAGCCCATTGGCCGTTTTTCCATAAGTGGTGGCAAAACAGCCCTCAGAAAGTACTACTGCCTTTTCCATTATTTATCACTTCCAGTTAATACAACGACACAGGTGTTATTCCCCGCAAATTTCAGGGCTGCTACAGCAGCAGAGGCGGATGCCGGCAGGACGGATAAATTATCTATCTTCCTGAAACCATCCGATAATTTTATCATATCATTGTCAGAAACATATAACGCCTTTCCATGTGTTTTATACAGTGCCTCCAGTGCCTTCTGCCCATCGTATGACCTGTAGGCTATCAATGGTTCATTAACATATGTTTCAACTATTTTTTCCTGGTCAAGTTCAACTATATTCCTGAATCTATTTATGTAGGAATATATAACAGGGTTTCCGGCAACTGTGCTGGCTGCAATGAATTTTGGTATTTTGTCTGTTCTTCTTTCCCTGTATAATTTTTGAAATCCATAATATATGCCGTAAAATGTTGTACCGTTGCCCACAGGAACAGATACATAGTCAGGAGCAAAACCAAGCTGGTTGTAAATTTCATATGAAATTTCACTGTATCCAGAAACATCTATGCTTTTATTGGGTGATCCAGGACTTGCATCATACCAGTTATTTTTGTTTGCCTCATCCCTTATATATTCAACTATTTCCTCATATTTTAATGGTTTTTCTATTATATCTGCACCGTAGGCTGCAATTTCCGCATGTCTTGAATTTGAATAATCTGAAGGTATTCCTACTATGGCCCTTATTCCCATTGCCCGTGCATAATAGGCTATTGAGGCTCCATAATTCCCGCATGTTGCCACTGAAATCTCAGTATATCCATGTTCTATGGCATTTTCAACATGTTTCCTGGAAATTCTGTCCTTCTGTGTTCCCGTGGGGTTTGCGCCCTCATATTTTATAAAAAAATTGCTTCTTCCCAGGTAATTTCCCATGTCAAAATCCCTGATTAAGGGACTACCTGGTGGCTTGTCTTCTGATTCTATTTCCATTTTTTTCACTAATAGAGTAATAGCTAAAATTCATATATAAACATTGGGCA
This sequence comes from Ferroplasmaceae archaeon UBA567, assembly GCA_002505185.1. Lineage (GTDB taxonomy): Archaea > Thermoplasmatota > Thermoplasmata > Thermoplasmatales > Thermoplasmataceae > Ferroplasma. The sequence continues at coordinate 11,139 of DAUP01000116.1, forward strand.
TTTATATATCAGATTTTCAATATCTCAAGGCCATATGTATCGGCTATTCTGGCAATCATATCCTTTGCCCTTCCCTTCGTACCATGTGCGTCCATCAGAAACCCTTTGCATTCAGGTGTTTTCTTCACAGCGTTTTCAACTTCAAATTCTGAAATAATTCCATGCACGTATTTCGGTATAATATGTCCTATGTTTATCTGATTTTCAAAGAAATAGCTGCTGAGTTTAGGTGCATAATGACCTCCACCAACTCCCACAAAGTTTCCAAAGTCCTTCTTCTCCCCCTCAATTATGGATTTTACCATTAGATCGGCTATGCCTGGCTGCTTCCATTCCTTTTCGCTTGTGCCGATCTCTATAAAATATGCAGGTTTCTCCATATATGGGCCGTGGTGTGTGGCCTCAAATGTAATTTCAAAATAATCTCCGGAATAATTGGCTTTTATAAATCTTAATGAGGAACCCATGCCTACCGGATCTGAAGGAACTATTGCATTGTCATGCCCTCCAAGTTCTGCCTTCCTGAAATTCCCTATAGGGTGTACAGTCAATGATTTTACATCGGCCTGGGATGAATGCTTTGACAGAAAAATTACCTTTTCAACATCATCGCCCAGGTTTTCCATGTTCTGATATATATGAAGAATATCAATAAATTTTAAATTATAATTTTTATATTCATAAAGACTGTCATTTATCTTTTTAAAGCTATATATCTCCAGTAATTTGGACGCCATTTCCATGCTTGATCCATCTTTCTTCGAGGCGATAAGCAAAATCATATACTGCCATTAAAAAATCCATTATAATATTTATTATGCCATTTTTATGTATTATTTTTTGTAGAAGTAATAATTAAATACTTAAATTTCAGTGAGGTTTTTATGAGATACAAAGCTCTAATAGCAATTATAACAACACTGGTGATAGTCTTATCGGTATCAGCAATGGTACCCCTGAGTTCAGGAAACCAAGTGGCTCCTTCTGGTACGTCGGCTAATTTTGGTATGAATCTAAGTGGAAGCATAAATAACCATTTTCAGCACATGCACAATTATGGGGCACGGCTTTCATATAACACAACGACCGGGAATATAACGGGAAAATACCTCACTGCAAATTTCAACAGCACAACAGGAGTATTCTCAAACGTGACATATAACCTTACATCTACAACTATAATAAGCAAAATGTATGCTAACGGGACCTCAATAACAGGTATTAAACTTCCATTCATTGGTTCTAGCCACACTCCGTCCATTAATGCAAGCGCATTTGGAAGCATGTTTCTGTACGTAAACACAACATCATTCTTTGTAATGCACAATAATCCCGCCCTTCAGAGCAATATGATGGTAAACAATGGAACCCTGTATCTATATGTTCCATCCACCGCACACATATACAACACAACAGATAACTTTCAGGCCAGTGCATCAGCAGATATGAATATGAATGAACAGGCAAACGCATCAGTATTCAAAAATGCAAACTTCGCAGATCATACAATGATCAATTTCAATAACGTTGTAAATGCTGGAAGGAAGATGATAATGATAGACAACAATGGGACAGTTGCAATGCTGTTCGTGCATAACGGGAATTTTAAAATAACAAAGAACGAAATAATAATAAATTCCACCGCTTCACATGGACCAGTTCTCGTCAACATGGTAGTTCCACCCGGACTTCAGAAAACGTCCAACAACAGTATGGTAATTAACAATATCATGAAGGGGAAAATATCATCACAAATAGCTTTAAACTATGTTAATGGAACGATTGCAAACAGTACAATCAATTACAACTCTTCCATACACTTCATGTACACAGGCCACACAAGCTCAACGAATTCCTTTGATGTAAACTCTAGTGTTAACCACCATACCATAGTGGCAGTATTCATAGGCAATAATATGACAAAGAACACTGGACATGCATATGTCAAATTTGATGGAAAGATTGCAACCTATGTTACCATGTCCGCTCTTGTTAATGAAACAAGTACTACACATGCCTATTATTCATACACAAACACATCTTCAGGAATGTATGTATTTATGTACATACCCCATTTTTCGAACCATACTATGGTGGTATCAAATGAACCTTTCAAGAACAGTAGCTACACGGAGTATTACATAGGAGGAGGCATCATAGCGGTACTGGCACTGATCGGTGTTGCTGCATATGTTATCAAGAAAAAGAAATAATTTTTATAATTTAAACTAAAGGTAAATATACCTTTTTATATTATCTATTTAATGTTAAATAGAAGTGATGAATTTCTTGAAGATGCACTTTTTATTAGAGAACTGGCCAGGAAGCATAATAAATTTTTTGAGGAAAGCATTCCACTTATAGCTTCAGAGAACATAATGAGCCCCATGGCCATGGAAATGCTCCTTACCGACCTTGGATTCAGGTATGCTGAGGGATTGCCACATAAAAGATATTACCAGGGAAACCAGATAGTGGATATTATAGAGGACAAGGTAACGGATCTGGGCAGAGCGCTTTTCAATGCAAAATATGTGGACCCAAGGCCGCTTTCAGGAACAAACTCCAACATGGCAGTTCTGTACGCCTTTACCAAACCCGGAGAGACAATAACAACACCTGCTCTTTCAGGGGGAGGCCATATAAGCTCGGCACCATTCGGAGCAGTGGGTTTCAGAGGGCTTAAGACACGTAATTATCCATTTGATGTGGATGAAATGAACATAGACGTGGACGGAACAATAAAGTTGCTTAAGGAGGTAAAGCCCAAGCTTGCATGGTTCGGTCAATCTGTATTCCTTTTTCCCACTCCACTTAAGGAACTCCGTGAAACCCTCGATGAAATAGGTGCTACAGTGGTTTATGATGCCGCACATGTACTAGGTTTGATAGCCGGCAGGCAGTTCCAGGATCCATTGAGAGAAGGGGCGCAGATAATTACCGGAAGTACTCATAAGACACTTCCTGGCCCACAGCATGGCATAATAGTTGGGGAAACAGATGAGGAAAAATGGAAAAAAGTCCAGCGTGGCGTATTTCCGGGAACATTAAGCAATCATCATCTTAATGCAATGGCCGCATTGGGAGTCACACTTGCAGAGCATCTTGAATTCGGTGAATCATACGCAAAACAGATCATAAAAAATGCCCAGATACTGGGATCGGAATTGAGCAGCTACGGTTTCAAGGTTCTGGGAGAAAAGAACGGGTACACAAAATCACATACACTGGCAATAGATGTTTCCAGTAATGGTGGCGGAAAGGAAGTTGCTGAGAAACTGGAAAGTTGCAACATA
>DAUP01000120.1:0-246 GCA_002505185.1 Ferroplasmaceae archaeon UBA567
ATGCCTCAGTATTGAATGGAAACATCATTGACAGGAGAGCCGGAAGGATACAGAACACCGGGGATCTTTCCAGAGAACTTGAAACAGAGATAGACGGCGTTAAATTTATAGTTAAATCCGGAGTCGAACATAGGGCGGCAGTTGTAATAAGGGGCAGTGGGCTCTCAGATATGATTTCTGACACAGACCCCCATTCTGTAAATTCACATCCTGTAAATGCGAAAGCCCTATCACCTGAAGCTGATT
>DAUP01000120.1:328-10394 GCA_002505185.1 Ferroplasmaceae archaeon UBA567
CTCCATTGATCCGGGGAATTGCTGGACTGGCAGGCTTTGATATTATCAGTGTTGAAGGAATGAATGGAAGGGTAGATACAAATTACAGTAACATAATTTCGGCTGCTATAAGATCATTTGAAAAATATGATTTCATACTTATAAACATAAAAGGCACGGACATTGCCGGGCATGATAGAAAACCTCTACTAAAGAAAGAGGTGATAGAGAAGGTGGATTCAGTGATTGTACCGTTGCTAGAATTATTACCAGAAACGCTTATTGTGGTTACCGGAGATCATAGCACACCATGCTCATTTGGAGACCATACTGGAGATCCTGTGCCAATACTATTCGCCACTGATGGCATTATTAATGATAATGTAAAAACCTTTGATGAGCTGAGCGTTTCAACAGGCTATTATAAGATAACAAGTAATGATATCATGCCCTTAATAATGTCCTATTCAGACAGATCAGAAAAATATGGCGCATGATATTTCTATGCAAGGCTCAGGAGATTTCCATTTTTTTCCACATCATACTGCTGTAATTCATGGCTAAGATAAGATTCCATAAAAACTTCCTTTGCATCCATGAGAAGTGTGTCAAGGTCATTGTACCTGGAACTGTAATGAAAGAGGAATAATTTTTTCACATTCCCTGCTGAGGCAATTTCGGCTGCCTGCCTTGCTGATGTGTGCCCGTATTCATTTACCATTGGCTCCATTGATGAATCCATGGTTGTATCATGTATAAGAACATCGGCATTTCTGGCAAATTCCGGCATTTCAGCAACTGGCCTCGTATCACCAGTATATACTATTTTTCTGCCCCTTTTTATACCCAGTGCCATATCATCTAATCTGTATTCCTTTCCCTTAATTTTCACCATTCCATTTTTTCTAAGTTCTTCAAGCCTGTAAACGGGAAATCCTATTTGATCCACTTTTGCTTTGTCTATTTTTATGAGATCTTTCTCCTCAAGGGAATATGAAATAGATGGAACCGTATGGTTGTTTGCCATTGTCCTTATGGTGAATTTTCCAAAATCATAGAAAGTTCCCGGCACAACTTCGTAGACATTTATTACATAGTTTATTCTCTGATAGCCAAGGTGTATTGCATTGCGGATAAAGTTGACTGCCCCAACAGGTCCGAATATGTTCACTTCCTCTGTACGCCCCAGGAAGGACAGGGAATTCAGAAGCCCCGGCAATCCGAGAAAATGATCGGCATGAAAATGTGATATAAATATATTTGAAAGGGACATAAACGAGACCCTGCTCTTCATAAACTGTTTTTGTGTACCCTCTCCGCAGTCGAAAAGGTTCAGTACATCATCAACCTGAACGGCAACTGCAGGTAAACTCCTTCCAGGTTTCGGCATTGATCCTCCTGTTCCCAGAAAGGTGATTCTGATATTTGAAGCCATAATCATGTATTACTAGATAATATATTATTTTTGATAAATTAATTATATATCAAAGGCATATAATAGTATGATAAATCAGGAGATAGAAATAAAAGGCAGGAAATATCAGTATATCAACGAAAAGATAGGAAAAAAGGCACCATTGATAATTTTAAAGGGTGAAAATGGATATATAATGTGCGGGTATCTCAACATAGAGGCGGCCAATTCCCTTGGAGATGTGGCAGTCAGAGTATCAGGTGTGAACGACATCAACGACGTTTTAAATACTAAGGTCAATGCCTGTACAGAAAATGCAAAGAAACTTGGCATAAATACCGGTGACAATATAATAGATATTGTAGATAAATTATAAAGATATAATGGTAAACCGGTAAACCGGTAAACTTATATACCGGATTACAATATATAATTATGATAGAAGAAAATAAAGAAAATGAAACAACAAATGAAAATGAGAATGTAGTGAGGAAAACCATATCCATTAAAGGAGTTAGTGCAGATCTATATAGAAAGATACAGAAGTTATCAAATGAGACGGGAAAAACTATAGGGCAGGTCACAGACGATGCCTACAGATCCTTTATGGGAACAGTAGAAAACGCAAAGCATATCTCGGAAGGATTTGTAAGAGGTATGAAGGAAGGTTCTTCCCAATTCATAGAGAATATTAAGGAACTTGAAATCACCGGTGATGACCTTAAAGAAATTGGAAGGAAAATCATATTTAAAAATATAGAGAACCTCACCTTTAAGGATATAGACAATGAAACCTTTGACAAATATGTCAATGCCATTATATTGGTCAAAACCGTTACAATACCTAAAAATCTTAGCAAGGCAAAGATTCTGTTAAAGGGAAATTTTATTGATAAAATAATACAATAATTTTTTGAAAGAATTTATTTTAATTTTTTTGATCCTTGTAAAAAAAAGTACTCTCCACATCAGAAATTACAGCATCATACATATTTTTGTGTTCCTCAATATAATTATAAATGTCGGTGTGTAATGGTAACCAGTATTTTTCAATATACTCTGGATTTACAGCCTGTATGAATTTATTGTTTACTCTGAAAATGCTGTCAGTAACTTCAGAATTAACCGTTTCAGGATCTTTCCAGTAACCTTTTAAATAAGAATTCACAACGGTTTCTATTATATCCACAATGTTTTTCTTTGTAATTTCCTCAGCATTATGAATTTCAAACAATTTGCCCCTGGACAGTGTCATGTATTTTTCATAATTGATTTCTGGGAAATAAACATTGAACGATTCCTGTAACATTGCTATTTCTTTATGCTGATCCTTATCCTTTTCAAAATCCTCTCTGGAAGTGTATGTTACTATTAAGTTATCAACATTTAATTTATGAACATACCTGATAAAATCCTCATATTGGTATCCTATAGTATTTTCATGCATTTTCCTTAGAGTAGAGACAATTATCATAGGGATATATACCTTCGTTACATTTAAAATTAAGTTAAAATCAACCTAATCGAGTCGATAATTTAACATATAAGCGGTAAGCCCCATGCGTTAGCTTGGGGAGGATGTCACTGAAATATTGCACGCACTGATAGGAAAATATATAATATTATATAAGTTATAAAAATAATATTTTCACCAGATCTAAATTTCTTTCTATAAAATAACAGCTCTGCAGGACTAAATTTATGCGTATATATCAATATGATATAACCAAGTGTGATCCATATCACTATCTGATTAACTGATGTGGAAAGGAAATAAACTATAAAAAATATATAAGGAAAAATTAATAAAGCCAAATAAGAACTTCACATAAAAGTTAGAACATCAACCAAAATGTAACGAATAAATGGCTTGAATTTCTTTAATGTGACTAGGTTATCATTAATTGTCGCTTCTTCTTTTAGCAACCGTGGCAAAGCCTTCACTTCATGCAATTCAAATGCTAAATAAACAATTAATAGAACAATCAGCAGAATAGGAAAAATGAAGGAAAAGTCACCAATAAATGTCATTCAAATCACTAACAGCTCTTTAAAATATAACATGCACTACAACATATAAATATATTATGGAATAAGCAATCAAAACTATGATCGAAATACGATCAATTTTAGGTTTACGAGACCTCAGTTCCGCAATGTTAAATTTATGTATATGTATTGACGATGAGTTGATAAAGTGAAACCATGCACTTATTTGTATGAATGTTGTAAAAAAGAAAATAATATAAAAAACTATTGAATAATTGAATATTAGTATAACCGAAAAAGTATTTCCCAGATAAATTACAAATATTAATAACATAAAATAAATAATAGATTTAAATTTTTTGAACACTACAATATTATCACGAATCAATGCATTTTTTTTTGTCATGCGTAGCAAAATTTTAAGTTCATAACATGTGAATATTAAAGAGCTCCAAAATAAAATATAGAAAATTAGTGAAATAATTATTGAAATAGTAAATAATAAGGTACCTGGCAATATTAATCACCAGAGAGGTTCATCAAATGGATTCCAAACACTGGAGTGCGGAAACATGGCAAGGATAGAGTTATACGATGCACCATTTCCTCCTGCTATTGCAAGTGGAACATATATGCCGCTGCTGTGAGACTGTGCTGTTCCTGTAAATGCCCCCTCTTCTCCATATACTCCCACCTGATAGAAGTTATACCATGCTGTGCCCCAGCTTGTACCTGTGTCGAAATAAAATGTTGGGTCGTGATTAGCCAGTGCGTATAGATACACTGCAACAAAATCAACCGCCAGAGCAGCAGCTACTGCCCCAAACGCAGCTAATGCACCTGCGGCAGCGGCGGCTGAAACGTCACCTAATGTATCCCCAATTCCTGTAGAAACTGCCTCCCCAAAGAATGCAACTATTTTAGCTGTAGTGAAGTCTGATGTTTCTATTACTGGGATTTTCATTACAACAAGCACTGCCTCATGGTTTTGTGGGTATTTATAATATGTACCCACACAATCACCTGGAACATGTGCATTGTTCTGGCGTATTATACTCATATTCAAGTATATTCTACTTCCGGATGAAAACACTGTTACTGTTCCAAAATGCCCTTTCTCGATTATAACCTGTTTAGCCGAGGAGTAATTGACTGAAAACACCATATTTATATTCATCTTTTTTTCCATAACATTTACATTTCCATGATATTTATCTAATGTTAAGGATCCAGGAACATGTCTAGTCGGATACTTGTTTAGAGGAGTGGAATGGGAAGCTGCAACAGTAGATTTATCAAAAGCACCAGATGAAAAGTTATCAGTCACAGGAACAAAAGCCATCATTACAAATATTGCTGCCATTAACACACCTATTATTATCTTCTTTTTACTCATTATGATATAAACGTTTCAATATATATATATGTCGATAATAAAAGTAATAAATAGTTTAGCAATAAATTAAAGTATATTTCTAATTCCTATAAGTTGAAGGAACCACGGGTAGTGTGTACCTCATAAAGGAAACCATATGTGAAGCAGGAAGATCTGAACATTATGGGGAATGTGAAATTACTATATGTATCATATCCTCTGATGCCAACATTTTGTTGACAAATTCCCTAGTGCCTTCATTTACCTCACTGCCTAAGGAGTTCATATCAAAATATTTAAGATCCACTGCATCAGACCCTGCGTTTTCAATTCCTGTCACTGGTATGCATCTATAATCCATAATTACGTAATGGAAATTATGTGTTATAATTTCAGAGATACCAATGAGTTTATCAACTTCTATAGTGAGGCCAGTTTCTTCTAACATTTCCCTTTTTAACCCATCTTCAAGTGTTTCATTCAATTCCAGCTTGCCACCTGGAATGGCCCATTTATTTCTGTCCGGTTCATCCCTCCTTTTTACAAGAAGTATTTCATTACCGTGGATTATCAAGCCCCCAATGGCAATTTTAGGATAGATTTTCATATGTTGTCATTAACTCAGGATATAAATAAATTCATAATTTAATTGAGTTAAAAATTAGGATTTATTATACACACATTTATTCCAACAAACCATTTAGCCTACGAATTTTCTGAGGACTCCCATTTCATATATATAGTCCCGTACCTCATCGAATTTTCCATTTTTGAATGCCATAAGCAATAAAGTTGTGTATAAACCGTGTTTTTGTATATTATAGGGATTATCGGTAGGCACACCTATATTTTCCTCTATGTATCTCATATCCTCCCTTATCATGCCTATTATTTTGTTATCCACTTTCCATATGTCCCTGAGATAATCAAGCGATTCGTAAGTGAAATACCTGGCACTGGACTGGATATCGTATTCCATATACCGGTATAAGCCCTTTAATAATGCATAATTATTTTCAGACATTCCAGATAACGAAGCAATTCCAAGTATTTCCGGAGGTATTCCCATTGAATAAAGTGCACCAACAAATGCTATTGCTCTTGGGAGTTTTGCATTTCCTGTACTTCTTGAGTATCCGAAGAGCCCAACATGCAATTTCCTCTGCCTCCTCTTTGGAAGATAAAGTGTCATATCATTAATTGGCTGTGCCAGCCCCTCGATAATTTTTTGAAACCTCACCGCATAGTTATCTACTAGGCTTTTCATTGCTTTCTCAGTTTCCAAATCTATAGGCACAGGTTTTCTGGGTATATGGTCATTAATCAACGAAATTGAATTTTTAACATCCACATCATTATAATCATATCTGAATGCGGATTGCACGGAGAAAGTGTAGTATGAATCATATTCATCTATGGCACGCTTTATATTCTGAGGTCCAAGGTTTCCCCTGAATGGGGATGAACCTGCACCTATGATTGGATATATTTCCATTCCTATATCGTTGCTTATTTTATCCATTTTTGAAACGGCATACTTTGCCAGGAGTGTTGCCGGGATCATCCCATAATTCATTGCGGGGTCTGATCTTGCAATAAAGATTCTCATATACTCAGGCTTAACTGCATTGTGATACTTTGTTATTATGGATTCAATATTGAATATGGAGTCCTTATCTTCTATAAGAGGAATCAGGTTAATCTTTCTGGGCCGTACCTCTCCTGTTATATCCTTTGAATACACATCCTCATAGAGATTTATGTTTTGTGAATCAACTATTCCCTTCTCATAAAATTTTACCACGTTGAGCATGCTTCTATAATCGGTGGTAAATGGAAGTATCACCTCGAATATAGGGGCTATGCCATTATTGAATATTCTATTGGCAACGTCATAGTTTAATGGTATGCTATTTAGTGTCTCATTCAGAACTTTTCTTTCAGCTCCCTCTATTAGCGGATTTGGAATTCTGTATGTCAGGAAAATATCCTGGCCAAGCCTGTTGTTTTCAAAAAATTTGCGGTCCTTTCCGAATAATTTCCGTATAACGTGGGTATCCACATCTTTTCCTTCTGCATCCCACATAACTTCCTTTATTCCCAATTTTTTGTATGCTATGTAAGCCTCTTCTATTTCATCCTCATTTGTTATTATGCTTTTGCCCGTACTCCAGGTGGGCATCATTGCATTATCGGGATGCTGCGTTGACATAGTTTTTGGAATCATAATAGCATATTGAAACACAGTACAAATATAAATTGCAACAAAAAATGACATTTGTCTCATTTATGAGCTAATGGATAGATTTTAAAACCTCAATGTCATGATGTAAGGTTGTTATTTTTCACTACTTCATTCTAAAGTGTTGGGAGTATAGATACGCACTCTTCTCATTAATATAGAATGATACATAATGGCGATTGTTAAATCTTTCTATAGTTTCCATCCCATATCATGCGGAGTAGGTCTTCATGCCAATTTAAAATAATATTTCTTCGAATACTAGAATGTTTAAATATTGTTTATTAATGGTAGCCCAAATGACTGAAACCGATGAAATATTAAATTATCTTAATATCAAAAACGTTGATGAGCTATTTGATGATATCCCGGCAAAATTAAAAGTTTCCCTTGATCTCGGAAGTCCTGTGGACGAATTTTCCCTTATTAAGGCAATAGAAACAATAGGGAAAAAGAATATACAGGGAAATATGAATTTTCTGGGCAATGGCATATATGATAGATTTATCCCCCCGCTGGTGGATGAAATAATAGGCAGAAATGAATTTCTGACATCATATACCCCATATCAACCAGAAATATCACAGGGTATTCTTCATTCACTTTTTGAATACCAAAGCATCATATCAGACCTGACTGAAATGGATGTAACCAATTCCTCCATGTACGACGGTTTCACATCACTGGCAGAGGCGGTCAGGATGGCCTACAGGATTAATGGGAAAAATGAGGTTTTAATTCCAGAAAACATATACAAATCTCAGCTCAGCATAATACAAAATTATACGGCAGGACTTGACTTAAAATTTATCAGGTATGACTTTGGGCCGGATGGCATGATCAATATGGAGGACCTGAAAACCAAGGTTACGGACAAAACATCAGCCATAATAGTCGCAAATCCAAATCTGTTTGGGTTAATAGATGAAAATGCATTTCATGTCAGTGAGTTAAAAAAGGATTCAATTCTGATTACATATTACGATCCGGTATCTCTTGGACTGATTATGCCTCCTGGTGAATATGGTACCGACATTGCCGTGGCAGAGGGGCAGCAGCTGGGAATTCATATGAACTATGGAGGGCCTCTTCTTGGACTGTTTTCATTCAGGAAAGAATATGTGCACAGGTCGCCTGGCAGGCTTATAGGGCTTTCAAAAGATTCTCAGGGAAGAAATGCCTTCGTGATGACTCTCCAGGCACGGGAACAGCACATAAGGCGTTCAAAGGCTATGAGTAATATATGTTCCAATCAGGCACTTCTGGCTGTAGCTTCTCTTGCCTATCTGTCCATAATGGGTTCAACTGGCCTCAAAAAAATTGCATTAATAACAATGAACAAAAGCAGCAAGCTCAAAAAAGCACTGGTTTCTGCAGGTGTTAATCCAGTCTTTAATGGAATAAATTTCTCAGACAATCTGTTTTATTTTGACAGGCCCGAAATACTGTCAAAGAATAATATATCAGGTGGAATAAAACTATCTGACTTATCAGAATATAATGGATATGAAAAATCATCATTTTTTTCCGTTACTGAGAAGACAAGCGATGAAAGCATAGTCCAGCTGGCAAAAATACTGGGTGATTGAAATGTACAGGCAGGCTCATTATGATGAAGATTTTTTGAACCAGTTTAATACTGGCAATGATTTCTATATGGATGATGTGGAAGATACCTATCCGGAACAGATAAAAAGGAAGTCCCTAAAACTTCCTGATGTTAGGAGTGTTGATGTGTCGAGGCATTTCACACGGCTATCTGAAATGAACTATTCTGTTGACCTTGGAATGTATCCGCTTGGTTCATGTACAATGAAATTCAATCCGAAGTATGCAGATTATGTAGCATCAATCCCTGAATTCCAGAATATCCATCCCCTGGAAGATGAATCAAGGATACAGGGGACTCTGGAGATAATGTATAAGCTCCAGCAGTTCCTCGTAAAAATTTCCGGGATGGATTATGCAACACTACAGCCATCGGCAGGTGCCCATGGAGAATTTACCGGAATTCTTATAGTAAGAAAATATTTTGAGACATGTGGTGAACTAGACAAAAGGAATGAAATCATAATTCCTGATTCTGCACATGGTACAAACCCCGCTTCAGCAGCTATGGCAGGATTCAAGGTTGTGGAGGTTCCATCTAACGGAGACGGGCTCGTTGACCTGGATGCACTGAAAGCTGCAGTAACTCCAAACACAGCAGCATTCATGATAACGAATCCGAACACACTGGGAATCTTTGATGACCAGATATCAGAAATTGCCAGCATCATACATGATAACGGTTCGTTGCTGTACTATGACGGCGCTAATTTTAATGCCATACTTGGAATAACAACTCCTGGAATAATGGGGTTTGATATAGTGCATTTCAACCTCCATAAGACATTTGCAACTCCGCATGGAGGAGGAGGCCCGGGTGCAGGGCCTGTGGCCGTAAAATCATATCTCAGGGACTTCCTGCCTGTTCCTATTGTTGTAAATGACAATGGCACTTATTCACTCTTCTATGGACTAAAAAACACCATAGGAAAGATATCTTCATACAGTGGTTCATTTGGCGTCATATTGAGGGCATTTTCATATGCATTGAAGAACGGAAACAATCTCAGTGCCAATGCGAAGAGAGCGGTAATGAATTCCAATTACATGGCCAGAAAACTCTCAAAATTTTATGAGATGCCCTATAAGCCACTGAAAAAGCATGAATTCGTCCTTTCAACTGGTAACACTGGGAGGCGTGCACTGGACATATCAAAATTTATACTGGATTATGGAATACATTCACCGACTACATATTTTCCCCTGATCGTGAAGGAAGCAATGATGATTGAGCCCACAGAATCAGTGACAAAGAAAGATATGGATTATTATATAGATGTCATGGAAAAAGCGCTTTCTGTACCTGAAGATCAACTAAAGAACGCACCTGTAAATACATCTGTAAATAGAATAGATGAAATAGGCGCTGCAAGAAATCTCATACTAAAATGGCCGGATACAATGGAAAATGATTAAATAAACATAAGAGATATGAAATAATCAACTACCCTTCACTGAG
>DAUP01000013.1 GCA_002505185.1 Ferroplasmaceae archaeon UBA567
TGCTGGTGAATCTGGAATATCAACTGGAAAAGGCCCAACCGGCATTGCGGCAGCAGCCATATATATATCCGCAATGAAAAATGGGAAAGCACGCACACAGAAAGATGTGGCCAGAGTCTCTGGTGTTACCGAGGTAACCATAAGAAACAGATATAAGGAGATCAGCAAAAGGCTGGGACTAGATGACCTGGAATGACATATTTATTCTCAGGCACTTTTTAGCTTATTACATCATGGAAGTTCTCACACCAATGGATATAAAGGCTGTATGATCCACTATGTTGTTGTCAGGCCTTGTGGCGTTTTCTCTTACTATAATATTGCGTTTTATTAATTCTACTGTTTCAAGCACATAAAATTTTGAATTTTTCATAGTCAAAACGTTTTTCTCAGCCTGGTTGAAATTTGGAGAGTATGTCACGAGATACCCGCCTGGTTTTATGTATTTTTTCATATTTTCAACGGCGTTCCATGGATCAGGAATATCTAATATGGCCGCATCGTATTTTTCTTTAAAATTCTTTATTCTGACATCGGCTGCAATTGTTTCCCAGTTATCCGGTGGCATAAACTTTTCTATATTGCCGCGTGCTATTCCTATTGTTTTTTCGTTTAAATCCAGAGTAACAAGTTTTCCTTCTTTCCCAATTGCCTTTAATATTGAGTAACTGAGGGAACCTGTTCCTGCCCCTGCTTCCAAAATACGGCGACCCGGAAGTATTCCAGCAGCATAGATAATGTATGAGGAATCAAATGGCAATATGGCCTGGGTATTTCTTCCGGCAATTTCATTGAAGAATATTGAATCTGGTTTAAGTACAAGAAAATCTCTGTTTCTTATCCGGATCGAGTCTCCTGGTTCAAGAAATGTGTTCTTCGGAAGACTAATCTGTTCCTTTCCAAAATAAGCTGTAAGAGTACCCTCATCCAGAATTCCTGTAATTCCTTCAGATTTTAGGATTAACATTTATCACCACTATTTTTTGCACACATTAATAAAATTCCTGAATATTTCTGTTCCATACTCTGTATTATTCACTTCTGGATGAAATTGGACAGCAAATATGTCCTTTGTTTTATGGTAGTATGCCTGTACCTCACATGTGTCCGATGAAGCGCACAAAACATATTCGTCCTGCAAATTTTTAATTTCGTCGTTGTGGCTTTCCCACGCATTGATTGTTTTAGGCAGATTGCTAAATATAGATTCATTCCTGATAAATATCACCTTCTTCCTCCCATATTCTGGATGAACAGCCCTGGTTACCGTTGAACCGGAATTAAGGGCAATGAACTGTGCTCCTGCACATATGCCTAGTATTGGATAGTTATGTGTCTCTATGTACTGTTTAATATACCCAAGTTTTCCAATTTCAGATTCTATACTTGCTGGCCCCCCTGAAAGTACAAGTCCATCAAGATCGTCGAGTTTTTCATTTTCTACCGTATTCGGGTATATTTCAGATTCCACTTCAAGTGATCTGATAACCCGCCATTCGCGATGGGTCCACTGGCCACCGTTATCAATAACTCCTATCTTCATTTGTTGATAATACTATACATATATTTAAATTAAGAGACACGAAGCATCAATGCCCCTGCACGGTTAGGCAGCAATTATATGTTTAAACGCCCACGTATCCATATATAACCTTTGAAAATTCTAATTTAAAAATTCTCCTTAACGTGTTGAATAACGATAATATTAAATATTGCCATTGATTTATTATATCGTGGTATGGTATGAATGGCGAACGTTATTTCTATTACCTTAAACTGATAAATAACCCGCCGGAGAATTCTGTGGTGGAATATTATACGGATTTATCGACGCAGCTGGAAAATGACTACGACCTGTCTGTAAGCCAGATTACAGAACTAGAATCTCTTATTAGCAATTATATAAAAATGAAGGCAAATCCACACGTGAAGGTTATAAATGCTTTGACCGGCATAGAAGAAGAGCCGCCTAAAACTGTGATAGACGATTTTGGCGGAAATGCTGTTTTTACCGGGAAAGAAACCAGGTATGGCATAGAATGGAGTGTCTATGAGCCCCGTGCAAGCAATAATCTATTTTTTAAAAAATGGTATTACAATGAAAAAATAGCATCCATACTTGATAAAACGCTTGAAAAAGCAATTCCACATAGAATTCCAAATTACTTTGACATACCCCCATGGATCTTCGGTAATTTTTCCTATAAGGGCATAAGGTATATACCATTAAAGGATGTTATAAACAATGCCATAGAAATGGAAATAATACCCAATAAGTACTACCTGGCTCAGAAAGGCATAAGCAGGGAACTTATAGATAACTTGGACGATAATAATATGTGGTTATAATTCTTTTAAGTTAAATTTAAATATTTTAGTATTATACTAATAACTATGGAATATAATATTACCCGGAAGGAGAGGGATTGCATTGTAGCACTCCATGAAAATTCTGGTTTTCCATTAAGATTGTTTAATATTGCTGAGATCCTGAAAATCAAAGCCCCTACAGCCTATGAGCTTGTAAAGAGATTAGAATCCAAGAATATTATAGAAAAGAAAAATGGGGTGATATCTCTGACGCCAAATGGAAATATGATTTACAGTGAGATAATAATGGCACACAGGACACTTGAGATAATGCTCACAAAAAGTGGTGTAAATTCAGATAGGGCATGCCAGCAAATAGAGAAAATAGATTACCTCATGGATGATGTTTCTATCCAAAAACTTTTCAAAAGCCTTGGCCAGCCTCAGACTTGCCCACATGGAAAACCTGTCATTTCTAAATAATTATTCAAAAATCTTCTTTATTCTTTGGGATAGAAGAAGTGAGCCTATGGACATTATTTTACCATTCTCTACATCGATTACTGACATAGATGCATGCCTTATGTCCATGCCGAAACTTTCTTCCTCGTTCAGTTCAAGATAATGTGCCAGTGCGCATCTTATGGGAAATGAGTGGCTTACCACCAGATATGACCCCTCATAGGAATTTATAAGATCAATCATTCTATTTTGCTGAGACTCGAAAGATTCCATGCCCAGTTCATTGCGTGATTTATCTGGTATGTCAACTATCCGCTTGCCGTTGTATTCCCCAAAATCCGATTCCACCGCCCTGTTGTCTGTGGTTATTTGAAGGTTTAAGAACTGATTTATTATATTCGCTGTTTCGACAGCTCTCAAGACAGGGCTGGATACTATGCCATCAAACTTGAGGCCTTTTAACTGTTCCCCTGTAAATCTTGCCTGTTCTACTCCCTCTTCTGTAAGCCTGTACTTATTAAGTTCACTGGAAAGTATTCCATTTCTGTTTGTATAGCTTTCCCCATGCCTTATAAGTACGACATATTTCATAATTAACATATTATTAAATGGTTTATAATTTTATTGAATTTTGGTTATCCGGTTTACAATATATTTGTATAGAAAAATAACATACCTTTTCATGAATAGACTGGCACATGAAAACAGCCCATATCTAATAGAACATTCAAATAATCCTGTTGACTGGTATCCCTGGTCAGATGAGGCATTTGATCTTGCAAAGAAAGAGAATAAACCGGTTTTCCTGAGCATTGGTTATTCTAGCTGCCACTGGTGCCATGTTATGGAACAGGAAAGCTTCATGGATCCTGCTGTGGCAGAAAAGATGAACAGCACATTTGTATGTATTAAGGTAGACAGGGAAGAGCGGCCTGACATAGACAGCCTTTATATGACTTTAAGCCAGGTAATGACAGGTACGGGCGGATGGCCACTTAATGTAATACTGACACCGGATAGAAAACCTATTTTTGCATTCACCTATATACCACGGGTTTCAAGAAATAATATGATAGGCATAACTGACCTGTGCGACAATATTTCGTACCTCTGGAAAAATAAAAGAGAAGAAATGGAAAAAAACGGAGATGAGGCAATATCACGATTAAATAACGTGGAAAACAAAGCGGCAAAAACTACTTCCCTGGATTATAAAAATATTATAGAATCAACATATGAGTCCCTTAAAAAAAATTATGACAGTGAATACGGTGGATTTGGCAGTGCACCAAAATTTCCCTCATTTCAGCATATTATCTTCCTGTTAAATTACTATAAAAAATATACCTCAAAGGATGCGTTGGGAATGGCAGAACATTCGCTCCATATGATGTATATGGGTGGCATGTACGATCACGTTGGAGGGGGGTTCCACCGGTATTCTACCGATCCTTTCTTCAGAATACCTCATTTCGAAAAAATGGCATATGATCAGGCAATGGCAATAATGGCATATTCTTATGCCTATGATATCACTGGAGATACTTTCTATAAGAATGTAGTATATGAGATATACAAATTTCTGAAGGACGAAATGTTTTCAGGTGGATTTTATACGGCTGTTGATGCAGACTCTGAGAATGAGGAGGGGAAATTCTATACATGGGCATATTCAGAACTGGTAGAATCTGTAGGCAAAGAATTTGTTTCTGATTTCAATATAAATCCAGAGGGTAATTTCTACGATAACAATTCCAGGCAGTCTGGCAGGAATATACTCTACATGGATAGGAGGATTCAGGGTGATCCAACTTCCATGTACAGAAAAGAGCTTGAAACGTTGAAAAAAATCCGTGATAAGAGGACAAAGCCATTGATAGACGATAAGATACTGGCCGATGTAAACGGACTCTTGATAAAGGCCATTTCAATAGCATCCATGATTTTCAGTGATAATAATATGTTGCAAACTGCAGAAAATTCAGCAGATTTTATTATGAATTATATGTACACCAGTGCCAGGCTCATGCATTCATTCAGGAAAGGAAAGTCTTCAATTGAAGGCATATTTGATGATTATTCATTCATGGTTTCCGGCCTCCTATCCCTTTATGAGGCATCATTAAACGAAATATATCTTGATTATGCCAGGGAACTTCATAAACTCCTTATGGAAAAGTTTTATGATGAAACAAATGGTGGATTTTATAGCAACAGGGGAGACCTCCTGGTAAGGCTCAAGGAATCATATGACAATGCCATACCATCCGGTTTTTCCTTTGAAGTAGGAAATCTAGTGGTTTTCAATTATATTGATAACAAATATGCAGAAGAGCTTGAAAAATCAATCAAGGGAATAGCAAAGGACATTCAGGTGCAGCCTATTTTCTTTTCTTATACTGTCTCATACTTTTTCAATCTGCTTGAATTCTATAAAATAAGCACAGATTCAGGTGAAATACTGGATTACCTGCAACACCACTATCCCAGTGACTATTTCTTTATCAAATCCGGGAATAATGAAATCTCAGTGTGTGATACCAGTAAATGTTTTCTTATAAGAAACCTGCAAGAACTAAAAAATTTAATAGGGCATTGAGGCTATTATAAAAATAATGCTTTTCTATCTTTAAAATTGCAGTATATTTAAATGATTATTTCCGGCAGTGTTAATGTTGGATAAATTAACCTTTAATATCATGCCGGGGTCGGGGATTGAACCCGAGGCCTTCGGATATCTCAGTTTTTCACTTATGAGTCCGACGCTCTACCAACTGAGCCACCCCGGCTTATAAAAATATCAGTTTGGAAGAGCCTCGACCGGCTCCTGTTCCATATTAGTAGGCATTTCATCACGCTTTCCAATTTCCGTCTTCCTTACCTCTATCTTTCTGATAGGATAAACATCCTTTATGGAATTTACAAGATCTCCATAGACATCGTCTCCTATTATGTAATTTGCAAATGCCCCAAGATCCATTTCTTTTGCTTTTTTAACAATGTAATCAACTACTGTGGCGCGTACCTCAGACCTTTTTGTGCCAGTAAGTTTCTGATCGGCTACCAGCACTAATTTAACCGCTATATTGTACAGATCACTTGTTTTTACATCTGTGACTATATCCATTCTCTCTCTTCTTCTCCGGACCATTCTTCTTATGGTATCGTCACTGACTTCATGGCCAATAAATTTTGTAGTGCATCTTTTTCCCTCGCAATTATCTACCTGGAATAAAACCATTGAACTGGCCTTCTTAAAATTGCCTGTAAATGTAGATACAGGAACAGCTATAGTCCTGTTGATCATATATTTAGGGTCTGCACTTGGGCTTAACCCTATCTCCTTCTCACCGAAATATGACGGTGCAACAATTGTGTACCATGACTTCTCCTTCCATTTATCCTTTGTAGTTGATCTTCTTCTATCTGCCATTAAATCCCTCTTATTAATTGAGCTTAACTTAGTAGTGAAATACTTTATTGCTTATAAATTTATAATGTTTTCGAAATATCGAATTAATACCATCTCTCTGCCAAATAAAATCTATACTGGCTAAGGCTTTAATATTCCTGATTTAAGGCAATTAACTGACAGGGGCAAAAATATGAAAATCATGTTCTACTGATAGCAGAAGTCATGCAGTGTGCTCCCCCATAGCCACCTGTTATTTCACTCAAATCAATTTTTATCACATCTATCCCGCTGCTCAGCATTGCATCACTTTCAGGGAACATTTTTCCTTTTCTCATTTCCATATCCTTCAGTATTTTATGGCGTGTGCCAGCATCGAAAACATCCTCTGCAAGCAGTTTGTGTATCACTTTAGAAGAATCTATAGCTATTATTTTCCCATCTGATAGTGTCAGGAAATTTGATGAATAAGAAAGTTGCTCACTTATTCCAAGGTCTATGAATTCATATCCCTCGCCCTTCATAAAATTATATAGTGTTGTGCTTGACTCCAGGGAATAATCTCCATTAGAATTTCTTGCATATATCCTTGACGTTGCAGATTTTGCCAGAACTACCGATGTAATTGCTATGCCCTTTGCCGGGATATTGAAATAGGTGTCCAGATGCATATTGACCATTATGTCATGGCCATCCATAAAATCATATAATGGATTAGAAACAATTACTATCCGTGGAAAATCAAAAACCCCGGAGTTAATGGCTTCCATTGCCCCTGTTTCATCCGTTCTGTTACCTGTGCCTATAAGGCAAAAGTCACCGGCCGGCATAAAATCACCTCCCTCAAAGAATCCCCTTATTATTTTCTTGGTTTTAATCCCGAGGATTTCCTGGAATACAAAGGATGTTATATCTGTCTCTTTTCTGCGCTGCTGCATTTTCATGTTGCCTATGAGCACACCGGAGGATATGGCCTGCTGATCCCTCATAAAATAGAGATTAGCCAGTGGAAGATTGGAATATACCCTTGGGTACTGTATTCCGGCCACATACTCTTTAAGATCTATTGAGGGCTCCATTATTAATGCCTGGAATAATGACAGAGAATCCACATATCTTATATTCTTAACCATATCATTTTTAGCAATTTCCACCGAGTCCTTTGTGCCGTAAAAGCTTACCAGTGACATTATTTTCTCTTCCAGTTTTTTCCTGAACGACCTTTTGTTTTCAGCCTCATCAACAATTAAATTTTCCAGAAGATCAACATGCACACCATTTTCTTTCAGTACATTTTCCAGTGATTGATGTTCTTTACTTGCGATAGAATAGTTAAAGGGGCGCTCAAAAAGGAATGGTTTTGGAGCCAGCATTGCATAAGTTATTTCCGTGCCTGGTCTATGCATTATAACTTTGCTTAACCTCCCCCATTCTGATTTTATTTCCATATGAGCATATTGCAAAAGCTTTAAAATGTTTTTCACAGTGGATAGAAAACCCCATCATACCTGTAGAGATTTACCTCCTTTTCATGAAATGGTTTTCGGTATGTTATAATGTCAAAGGTTTTAGAATTCATAAGTTGTGTTTCTTCATCTGTACTTGATAAAACGATAAACTTTGTAACCTCCGGTTCTTTTATCACTATCCTGAAAGTTCCACGGAAAAATTCCTTAGAGCTTATGGTAATAGTGCCGCCTTTCTGGATATCCAGAAGCTCCATAGTATTTGGCCTGATGTTTTTGATCATATAATATTTCTTGTAATAAATTACTGACCCCTTGACAAGGTCAAGAATTCTGATGAGATGCGTGTATCTAAAAAGATCCTTGCTATCCTTTCTCCCTGCAAGTGATTTTGTAATTTTCATATTGCAAAAATAGTCCAGTTCCATAAGTTTGTCAATCTTGACTGCGTCCTCTTTCTTGCCAAGGTATATATCGAGCCCCTCCTTTAGTGTATCAATTCTGGAGATGAAAGAGTTAGGGTCATTCTTATTCATGTTTTTCATAAATTTTACTATTGTTTCTTTTACATCTTCGAGAATTTTTCCGTATTCAGTAGTGAACGTCCTTAACTGTATAACCGCTTCATAATAGGAACCCGTAACTTTGTTGCAAACAGGGCAGCTTTCTTTGTTTATCTTAAGATTAATTGCTATTTCTTTATTCACTTCACCGAGGTTTCTGTCATCTACCGCAACCTCCATAAATATCTGGTTTTCATCTATTTTATAAGATCTTACACTGGAAATTTTGTCAGATTTATCCAGGATTATGTGAGAAACAGCATTTTTGACTATAAATTTTTCAGTGTCATCATAATGCCATTTCTTGTTGAGTCTTACTGCGCCGCATTTGGGGCATATGGTAAAATCCATGTTCTCTGATTTAAGGTGAATTTTGTCTGATAGGCAACTTTCACAGAGGCCAAACTTAAACGCCTCATTTTTCCCACATAGAATACATTTCATATTATTTAATATTACAACAGCTTATTTAACCTTATAATTATAATATAAGCCAAATATCAGGTTTATGAGTATTTAACATGTAATGACACTAAAATAACTCGATAGAAGAGATAATACAATTAAAACAAATTCTAGGAATTCCTTGACAACAATGAAATAAAAGATATACACTATCAAGAGTCCACAATCCAGAGACTAATGGTAAATTGTAGAGATTAAATTATACAGTAAAAATGTGGGTTGTCCGACTTTTGTGTGGGTAAAATTCACCAATATTCACAAACAATTCCCTAAATATTAAAGGCAATGACTTATATCCTGGTAGCCATGCAACATGATTCAATATGACTCCAGTAATATCATGATTATTTAGATTTCATCCCCCAGAACAAGCCACGGGAAAGTGTGAAGAGCCAAAAAATTAAAAGTAACCGTGGAACACATAGAATTCATGCTTGATGGAGATGAAGCCCTTAAACTTAAAGGATTTAATATAAGTCCCTGTATAAGTGCTAGTTTTGTCGGTGAAACCGGGAACTTCAATACGTTCTTGACATGAGATAGTTCAACAACTTAGATCTCATCTTTTATATATGATATAATTTTATCTATTTTTTGAATATAAAATTGTGTATCTTTACCTGAAAACTCTTTCTTTAATTGATAAGATGCGTCATTTCGTGTTTTTCTTAAGGAGTCCAGCTCATTTTGAATGCCCGGGTGTTTCATAATAAGCAAACAAGTCAACTTTTTTTGGACAATAACATGAGCGTTGGAAGATTTAGGTATATTAATATCTATTTTTTCCAGACATTCCCTCGAGTACAAAAAATAAAAATAATAATATCTATCTATTATAGTACGGTATGCTCCTTCTTCCATTTTATTCTTATAATTAGAAATTTCTTTCATAAGAGATAAGGCCAAACATTTAAATTCCTCGGGCTTCATTCAGTTAACACTCTTTAAATTGACAAAAAGCGCTATTTGTGGATGAGAAAATCTAACACATTTTGTATTAAGACTCTCCCATAAGTCAACTAGATCAGAATTGTTATTGAATTTCATGTCAATCTCGATTTCAATATGGAAATGGTTGCTGATTTCTGGGTCTAAACTAGGATTTATAGATATGGATTGATAAGGCACTGATAAGTTGGATAATTGTTCTTTTATATTGTCTATAGATTGAATAATACTATCTAAAATTTCAGGGCATATATCCCATGAATCCGCAAGTACCTTTTTTTGTTCTTCATTTAGACTAATTTCATATTCAGAAAAGCGTTTGTCTATGTAATGATTGGGGTCTGAAAAATATTCTGTAGAATCAAATTTTTCACTATTCCCATAAGAAGCATTAAATTCTAGTTGTAATGTTTCAAGCACTCCCTGACCGATTGAAGAGATACTATTTGTATATCTGATGCTGGTTCCTTTTAATGTTTGAATATTATTTTCCATTTTTAGTATCACCCCTTAAAAATTGGTGTCAATGAAATGTTATAATTAATAGTATAATAAGGCTTTTTATTTGAAGGATTTATTAAGGGCACTCCATCTTCGTTCACCGGTTGTGAAACGGCAGTTACGGAGAAAAAAATTCTTAACATGCTCCCATCCTCTAATTCTAACTCCAACGGTTCCATTGCCTTAGGAGGTTTAAAATTAATTATTTTAGCCCTTACCTGTTCACTCGGGTTTTGGGGGTTTGGAACATAAACATAAGATGGGGTTTTATTTTTTTCCATATGTTAGTATTGCCAAAACATATTAAAATATTTCTCCATACCCTATTGGGAAAATACATGGTATCAAAATAGTCTTAGCTCTTGATTGACTCAACACATCCATTAAGATCTTTCCGGATAAATTATTGTTAATCTCCATTATCTTGATCAGAGCTATTAGAGCAGGTTTTCTTTGTCCTTTCATATTATCGACTCACATCGGTTGGGCTTTATGAGGTTCTCTGCATTATCAAGTTCATTCTCTGTTAAGGATGTATATTCTATAAGGAAAATCAACAAAAATATTAGTCTTAAAATTGTATCTCTATAGGAGAGATTAGGTTGGATAAAAGAATGGAGAACCTTTAATAATATTTTTAATAAATTTTAATCGTTACGTTATATAATATTATTTTTATATTATAAAACGGCATCATTAACATGCAAATAAAATCGATTTCAATGCATTTTATCATTACCAGTATTGAACCTTTATTACAATGCGATTGCCGGGATTTGGACCCGGGTTAGTGGCTTGGGAAGCCACTGTGATACCAGGCTACACCACAATCGCTTCTTTGGGTATTATTTTACAATATATAAATTTATAATATTCTTATTTGCCTTCTCCTGGCCAGATCAAGGACAGCAAAACCCATATCAGTTGGTTCATAATTCTTGTCCATAAGACCCATCTCATATAGCTTTTTGCATCTATCCGGGCAATCTTTCCTTATCCGCTTTAATGAAAGCAATTTTAGGCATTCTATTTCAATGTGTTTTATGTATTCTCTTTCTGTCATATCTTTGAGTATGTAATGGCCTTTATTTGTTATTTCATAATATGTGTGGTGCTTATGAACTTCATTAGTCTTCTTCAGCTTTGCCTTTGTTCTTTTGACTGAGGAACCACTATATTTTTCTATTAATCCCATGGAATAAAGCCTTTCTATATATATTTGGACATTTCCTTGAGGTATGCTGGTATAAATTTTTATATTTTTTGCGTAATCAAGTTTTGCCAGTTGAAAATGTTCTAGAACCATAAGCATTTCATGGTTCATTGCCAGCATTTTTTTTATTTCTTCACATTCCATATATCATTTCCAATGTTATTAAAATATAAAAATTTAATTTACTGCAGGATACGTGTTATCAATGGTCACTATATTGGTGTTAAAGCAAACCTTAAATTACCCGTTAGTGATTTCAATTAGGTGTTTATATGGAAAATTTAGATCCGTTTGATATTGCTCTGGAGCAGCTCAATAAGGCTGCAAAAGTTATGAAACTTGATAAGGCCAGTATAGAGCTTTTGAGCTCTCCCAAGGAGATCCTTCAGGTAAGCATACCTGTAAAGATGGATAATGGCGAAACACAAGTTTTTACAGGATTCAGGGTACATTACAATAATGCAAGAGGACCCATGAAGGGCGGAATAAGATATTATATTAAGGAAAATCTTTCGGAGGTAAAAGCCCTTTCTGCATGGATGACATGGAAAACAGCTCTTCTGGGTCTTCCTTTCGGTGGTGCAAAAGGCGGAATAATATGCGATCCGAAAAAAATGAGCAAGAGGGAACTTGAAAGATTAAGCAGGGGCTATATAGATGCAATAGCTAATTTCATAGGCCCTGAAATAGATGTTCCCGCTCCAGATGTTTACACCACACCACAGATAATGGGATGGATGATGGATGAATATGAGAAAATAGTAAGGCATTCAGCTCCTGGCGTTATTACTGGAAAACCATTGACAATTGGCGGATCCCTGGGAAGGGGCGATGCAACTGCCAAGGGAGGAATGTATGTATTAATGGAGGGTGCAAAATATAAGGGTGTCGATCTTTCCAAGGCAAAATTCGCAGTTCAGGGATTCGGAAATGCCGGTCAATTTGCAGTTAAATTTGTAAAAGAGATGTTTGGTGGAAAGGTTGTAGCAGTTTCTGATTCAAGTGGAGGAATCTACAAGGAAAGTGGAATAGATTACAATGAACTCCTTGCCCACAAGGAAAAAACCGGGACAGTAGAAAATTTCCCTGGTTCAAAAAACATAACAAACGAGGAACTTCTTGAGTCGGATGTTGATGTGCTTATACCTTCAGCAATAGAAGACCAGCTTACTGGCGAGAACGCATCTAAGGTAAAGGCAAAGATAGTACTTGAACTGGCAAACGGGCCATCAACCCCAGAGGCAGATGAAATATTCTATAAAAACAATGTACTGCTTCTGCCTGATTTCCTTTCAAATGCAGGAGGTGTAACAGTATCATACTTTGAATGGGTTCAGAACATAACCGGTGATTACTGGACAGAAGATACAGTTTACAATAAACTGAATCAGAAAATGACATTTGCCACCAAGGATGTCCTGGCAACTCATGAAAAATATAATACAGACCCAAGAACAGCGGCATATATAATAGCAATACAGAGAGTACTGGACGCAATGAAGGCCAGAGGACTCTTAAATTAATTTTTATTTTTGTTTTTCCAAAAAGAATATTTATAATATACCAATCCATGTCATGATTATATGACAAGAATGAACATTTCTGTAAAGAATCTTAAAGACGTAGTTGACATGCTGAGTACTGTTGTCACAGAAGCCAAATTCAAAATAAGCCAGCAGGGCATATCTGTAAATGCTGTAGATCCGGCTCACGTAGCCATGGTTTCTCTGGAAATTCCCAAGGGTGTACTTTCTGAATATGATATTGATAATGAGGAAGAGTTGTCCATGGATCTGGAAAAAGTAAAGGGGATTCTGAAACTTGCTTCTGGAAACGATTCCTTTATAATTACAAAGGATAAGGAAAAATTAAGATTCGAGATAGGCAACATTATCAAAAGCATTTCATTACTGGACAACAACCAGATAACTACACCCAGAGTCCCCCAGATTGTTGCAGAAGATTATATTGTGCTTAACAAAGGAGATCTTGAAAAGGGTTTAAGGGCAGCAGAGGATGTATCAGACGCCATAAGGTTGACTATGAACCCCGACAGTTTTTCAGCCAAATCAATGTCGGATGCAGATGAAAGTGAAATGATACTCCCAAAGGATATGCTTAAGGAAATTCAGTGCAAGGAATCAATAAAATCATCATATCCGCTTGAATACCTGCTTAAGTTTATGAAATCTGTATCTCCAAACGAGGAAATAAAACTTTCATTCAAAAGTGATTATCCACTTACTATAGAATTCAATTTGGGAACAGAATCTCCCGAGAGAATAAAAGGAAGATTTCTGCTTGCACCAAGAATGGAATCATAAGGCGGGCACGAGGGGATTTGGACCCCTGATTTACAGCTTAGGAGGCTGTTGCCCTATCCATGCTAGGCCACGTGCCCATTTCATAGGTAATTAAACAAAGGCATTTAATTTTTTTTAATTATTATGTAAAAATAAATATTTACAGGAAGAATTTTACTGAGAAAATTATTTTATTCAAAGGGATCTTAAACTTTTAACCATTTTAACGCAGCTTTCAACAGCATCCTTGGCCATTTCTATTCTTGCCTCTGCCTGAAGCCTGGATTCTCCTGATCCAGATATTCCAAGAGCCACGGGTTTTTCATATTCCAGGGACAAGTCTGTTATTTTTCTGGCAGCATTGTCCATAATGACTTTATGGTGGTCTGTTTCTCCCTTAATTACAGCACCCAGTGTGACAACCCCGTCAATGTCATCCATCTTCAGCAATTTCTTTATTGCCAGAGGCATATCAAAGGTTCCCGGCACTCTGAAAACCTTATGCACATCCACAGAGAGAAAATCTGCATATTCTTTTGCTCTCTGCAGCATCATCATTGTTATGTCATAGTTAAATTCCGATACAACTATTCCTATTCTAATTTTTTCCATATTTTATCACCTAATGTCTATGTGAATAGCCATTGCTATCCATTGCCGGGCCTTTGTCATCAAATCCCTGCCTTAACCCTGCCCCAGCATTTGCAGTTAATTTTCCTGGATCAAAAAGCAGGTTATATGTATTTATGGCATGTTCCCTTGCTCTCCTGTCTGAAAGCCATGCCAGTTCTTTGTCATCCTTTGCCTCATCCTCATGAACAAAGACCTCTATAATATGCCTTTTTTCCTCTAGCTGAACTTCCATTATTCCTGTTGAGGCAATCTGTGCAGACATCTTATCCACCGGCATTCCCCCTGGCATGCCCAGTGCCATTATTATATCACATTCGCCATCTTCAAAAAGAATTTTACAGGCAACCGGTATATCCTTTATGCCGGGCACGGTGTAACGAACTACTGTAAAGCCTGTGCCCATACTGTAAAGTTCATCAATAGCAGAAGAAGCCATGTCATATCTGGCAAATGTGGTATCAACTATGCCTATCTTTTTCAGTAGTTACCACCCCACTGATTAAGTATTTCTTTCCCGGTAACAAATCCATATCCATGTTCACTGGCATATTTCTCTGTTTTTTCTCTGCTCATTGACTTACCGTTATCATCCAGCATTTCCACTATAGTCGCACTTGGAATGAGACCTGCCTGATCCATTAAGTATGTACTGAGCTCTGTATGCCCTTTCCTTTTTGAAAAATACCCTTTAGTTGCTATCAGGAGGTGTATATGCCCCGGTGTCCTGAATTTATGCCCAAAGTCCTGTGAAGTTAACCCCTTCTTCCTGATATTTCCTACAAATTCAGCAAATTCCCTCACTGTTGCCGCACGGTCCTTATCAGAAATCCCTGTGAATGTGTTCCTTGAATTTATTGTAATAGAAAAAGTGCTGTTTTTGTCGTATTTCATATCTGTAGCATCCAGTATTGATTTATCCATGTCCAGGCATTTTCTATAGAGGTCTTCTATATAGGGAATGTTCAGCATATCTGCGTCTTCCTCCTTGATTGTTGTACAGATCAGCCCTCCACCATCTTTCCTCATAATTCGTATGAAATCCTTTGTAATGTACTCTGATGGAATAACTATATCTGTTTCTCCCTCTCTGTCGTCGGCATCAAAGATGAGAACAGGTTTTCCATTTTTTAATAAATCTATTGCCTCCGAATACATAGAGGCAGTATCACCGCAGATTATTTAATAGTTTGGTATTTACTCATATTTGGTTATATTAATCGGGTTAAAATAATGTTTCTTTGTAACTATCTGATATTCGTTTAAAAGTACATTTTTGAAAAATATGTATTTTTCATCATATGCCATTCCACTTTTTTCCATAAATTTCCTTGGGTTATCAATAGCGAACCTGAGTATTTCACTGGGGCTTATATAGGTATTAAATCTCTGATATCTGTAAAGAAAATCCATTTCGGCAAATAAATCGGGTTCCGTAATAAACACATTATCTGTGCCCATCATCAGTTCTATCCCGGCTAATGTAAATTTTCCATAATCTGGCCTTTTTCCAAAAAATATGTTGGATCGGGGTGTGATCACAATCGGTATATTTTTGGATTTAATTTTTTGAAGGTCGCTTTCATGAGCCTCAATTCCATGTACCAGAAAGTCAGGGTTCAAATTTAACACCCTGTCAATATCCTCCCTGACATTCTCACTGAAATGAAGGGCCATGATTTTATTGTTCTTTTTAGCAAGCATGCTGGCTTTAATCGCTTCCTCATATTCCATATCGGAGACCGAGCTCAAACCTATGCCATTGGCATTATCCAGTATTGCCTGTATACTCTCATTTTTGAAAGGCCTTCCAAGTACTACAGGCTTTATATATTCCCTATCCGTATGATTTATGAATTCAGCACCTTTGATCCCATTCTCTCTAAAGTCGAAGTATGACAGGATACCAGATTTTTCCATGAAGCTGGTTGAATTTTTTATTCCTCCCATTATAATGCCATCGGAAGAATTTTCCAGCTGCCTGTGTTTGAAACCTCCTGGCCCAACAATTTCTGGCAGCTCACCCCTGGGCTCGTCTTTGATAAAAGAATCACCGATATGTGTATGTGCGTTGACAGGCATCGGAATAAGGGTACCGTACATTCCATTATTTGCCACGCTGTCTGTAAAATTTGTTTCTTCGCCTACTGACAGTGTGCCTTTTCTCATCCTGCCATTATAATATATATTGCCTGTAAATATCATTTTGTATCACCGAATTCCCTTAAACAGGTATTATGTATATTTTTCACANNATTATAAGTAATATCTCAAAATTGTTATAGTAGATTGTAATTTAGACTCATGTTGCCCTATATAATCATAAACGTTGCCATGTCACTTAACGGGAAAATCTCCTCTGGTGCAGGCAGGTACCCTATATCTGGAATAGCTGATATGGAAAGGGTTAAAATTCTTAGANNGCAGCAAATAGGATAGTCCTTGACGGGCAATTTAAACTTTCATCAGGCTACAGAATATTTGACCAGAGTGCCAGTACATATATTTTCTCACTGAAGCGGAAGCATATTGAAAATGTCAAAACAGTTGTTATAGATAATACAGATATAAGTGGCATCATGGAAAAAATATATGATTTAGGCATGAAAAGGGTTCTGGTTGAGGGCGGGTCTCAGGTTATTCAGCAATTTCTTAAGTCCAGTATTTTTGACGAATTTTATATATATGTGAATCCTGGAATATTGCTTTCAGGCACACCACTGTTTCCCAATATGGATATTAATAATATAGAATACACAGGTGAAATTTTTGGCAAGGGAATTCTTTTAAGCATAAAAAGTATACACATATGATAATAATGGATAGCAACGGATTTTTAAGGTTAAAGTGGGCAAGGGACCATATGCCTGTTTCTGCCAGTATCAGAGAGAGGTTTCTGAAGGAAAAGCCATTAAAGGGCATAAAAATAGCCATGGCTCTGCATGTTGAGGCAAAAACGGGAATATTCGCACTGTTGCTTACTGAGGGGGGTGCAGAGGTACGCCTGGCATCATGCAATCCACTGAGCTCAGATGACAGTGTTGTTCAGTCTTTAAAGGACGATTATAATTATATGGTTTATGCCAGAAAGGGAGAAACAGAAAAGGAATATTATGATAACATAAAAAAAACTGTGGAAACTGCGCCTGATCTAATAATAGATGATGGGGGTGATCTTACAAATCTCGTTTCCTCACAGCCAGAGCTGGTAAAGCATGTTATGGGTGGAAATGAAGAAACAACTACTGGTGTGGTAAGGTTGAAAGCAATGGAACAGGCAGGAGCTTTAAAATTTCCCATGTTTGATGTCAACGACGCACAGATGAAGCATTTCTTTGATAACAGATACGGCTCAGGGCAGAGTGCACTGGACGGGTTTATGAATGCGACGAACATACTTATTGCCGGAAAAAATGCCCTGGTGGCCGGATACGGCTATGTCGGGAAAGGTGTTGCCATGAGGCTAAAGGGCATGGGTGCCAGGGTTACTGTCACTGAGGTTGATCCGGTAAAAGCAATAGAAGCCGTTATGGATGGATTCAGTGTGGATAAAATGAACAGTGCAATAAGATACTGTGACCTGCTGTTCACCGCCACTGGCATGAAAAATGTAGTAAGCTATGATGACATGCTGGTTGCAAAGAAAGGCATAATAATGGGAAACGTAGGGCATTTTAACAATGAGATAGATTATGCATCCCTTGAGAAAAAGAATATAGGCAAAACACCGGTAAGAAACCTGGTTACAGAGTATAAACTGGAGAATGGAAATACTGTTGATTTAATCTCAGACGGCAGGCTTCTGAATCTTGCTGCTGGCCAGGGCCACCCCGTAGAAATAATGGATTTAAGCTTTGCCCTTCAGGCTCTTACCGCCGAGTATATAGTCAAAAATCATGAAAGCCTTTCAAACAGAGTTTACCCGGTTCCAGAGGAAATAGACCGTGAGGTAGCTAAAATAGCACTTGATTCCTTGAATTTTAAAATAGACAGTTATACCGAGGAGCAGATAAAATATTTGAACAGCTATCAGGAAGGCACATAGATTTTTATATAATTTTTTTATCATTGACCATGAAAATAACAGCTGTCAAAATTGATGGTAAAAGGCATCTTGCATCATACAGGGATGGAAAACTGGCACTTCTTGATGATTTCCATATAAATGCCAGTTCTGTGGCTGATCTTTCAAGGGAAGACCTTGCAAGAATTGATGAAATAAACCAGTTTAAAAATTATAAATTTTCATATGATTCCATTATCGACCAAAAATCAACGCTGCTGTGTATAGGCCTCAACTACAAAAGCCATGTGTCTGAACACACTGGAGGCAAGATACCGGAAACACCTATGGTTTTCTCCAAATCGAACAATGCCTTTGCCGGAAATGAATCAGTTGTTGAAACCGGGTCAGGGATGAATGTAGATTACGAGGGTGAACTATGTGTCATGATAGGGAGTAAAGCAAGAAACGTGGAGGAAAAAGACGCATTGAAGCACGTACTTGGTTATTTCATTGGAAACGATGTAAGCTCAAGGCTGCTTCAGTACAGAACTTCACAGTTTTATCTGGGAAAAAGCTTTGACGGATTCTATCCCAATGGGCCATACATAGCCATAGATGAAATAAAGGACCCACACAATTTAAAAATACAGACAAGGGTCAATGGAGACCTGAGGCAGGACTCCAACACGTCATATATGATATTCTCTATAAACCGGTTAATAAGTTACATTTCAAGATACATGACCCTGAGGCCTGGTGATTGTATTTCCACTGGAACGCCGGCGGGAGTCATAATGGGAATGGCACCTGAAAGGCAAAAATGGCTGGGAAACGGGGATCGGGTCGAAGTTCAAATAGAGGGCCTGGGAAAACTTGCCAGCACATTCAAATAAAATGCAGTACACAATTATACTGAAGCCCTGCCCGAAAACGAGGCGTAAAATCACGGCAGTTAAAAAACATCTGGAGACACTATATGGCTATACAGGATCATTGAGCAATAAGGGAGTACACATAACCATGGCATATTTAAGAAACCCCCAGTTCCTTGACACATCCCCTGTAAAAAGTGTCTGTGAATCCACAGAGCCTTTTACATTTAAATTGGGCAGCAGCGGATATTTTGAAAAATTCAGTGGGAACAGAAAATCCTATGTAGTTTTTTACAGGATAATTACCTCTCCGGAAATGGAGGAATTTCACGAACGCCTTGTGAAAGCACTGGGGGATAACAGCACTGACACGGGAAAATTTATCCCACACATAACACTCATTCGGAAAAATGTGCATGAGGGCAACCTCAGGGAAATACTGGATTTGACAGAAAATTCAAAAATCTCCTGTAAATTTTTATGCAAATATCTTATACTGGGAAAACGTTCATCACAAAATTCCCGATGGCATTTCGAACATCTGGATTTCCGCAAAACTTAAAAGGAATTTATAATAACAAGCTATGAAACATGTTATTCTGATAATTATGGATGGACTTGGAGACCGCCCTAATATGGAACTGAATGGTAAAACAGCGCTCCAGGCAGCCACAAAGCCTCATTTGGATTACCTTTCTTCACATGGAACAACCGGACTGATGTCCCCCATATCATTTGGGATAAGGGCGGGGTCCGATACTTCACACCTTTCCATTTTAGGATATGATCCACATAAATACTATACTGGCCGTGGCCCCTTCGAGGCACTGGGATTGGGGATTCAGTTAAAGCCAGGGGACATAGCCTTCAGGGCAAACTATGCCTCAGTATTGAATGGAAA
>DAUP01000136.1:0-441 GCA_002505185.1 Ferroplasmaceae archaeon UBA567
ATAAAGAGTATCCAATACGTCCTAGAACGTTCAAGGGCGATACCATTGAAACAAATATGCTGTTAAATAACAGTATGACCATAACAATCAGGAATGGAAAGCCCAGGTATTCATTGGCAAGTATTAAGCCTGGTACAAGTTTTGTGGCAAAATCTCCCATTTTCGAAACGCCCCATCCTATAGTGAATGCATAGGAAATCATCAGGAATGTGGCTCCCGTTATTACAAAACTTACTATCATAGCTTTTTTAATATTGTCTTTGGGCATTTTAGTCTCTTCCCCCATATACACAGCCCCAGAGGCGCCTGTCATTAGAAATGTTCCAAGCACAATGCCTTCAAAGAGAGGTGCTATACCGCCAGAAAGGTGTGGAATGAATACTGAAACTGTATTATTGTGTCCGGCAAGTATAATAATTGCAATGCCTAAAACCAGAAGCA
>DAUP01000136.1:553-24624 GCA_002505185.1 Ferroplasmaceae archaeon UBA567
TCTTCCCAGGGCCTTTTTTGTGAATGTATAAAATCCACCTGAACTTGCAACCTTAGAGGAGTATTGATAGGGTGTGTTAACCCAGATTATCCCACTTATCACCGATATCAAAATTGCAAGCGGAAGTGCTCCCCTTGCATAAAGTGCGGCGCCAGTCAGTGATGTAACCACAGACGCCAGTGGAGCTGTAAAGGCAATAGTTTGTCCCACTATGGCCCAAAATCCCAGAGCATTCTTCATCAATTTTGGTTTTCCAATAGATGCTTTACCATACATATCGTATTATTAGGTGACTATATATAAATTTTTGCGCAAAAATTCAATGGAAATAAAAATTTATATCTTAAAATAAAAATAATGTTTAAATATACAAAAAGAAATATATGGTATTAATAGACATAATAGAATAGAATTTTAAGTATAATAATGAAAAAATATTTTTAATTTATATGCATAACGTATCTTTGAAAACATGAATTATTAAGATGAAAAGCTATTTTTAATTTCAGTAAAAATTGGCATAAATCCATGGTAAACTATTCCTGTTACTTAAAATCGGTACCTGATTTTATTCTATGGATTATCTACCATATTCACCTTTTAATTACTGCCAGATCTGTTATTCCAACTATATAGTTTCCAGCTATTCATTGGAATAGGATAGAGATACTTTCTGTAGAATGATATGGGCAAAAAATTAATAGTAGTTAGAAATTATAAATTATATTAAAGTGCTTTTTTGTATTCTAAATCCTTGTATGGATTTAAAAATTTAACGGGTGATTAATTGAATTTTAATGCTATAGATGATTCAAGGATAAATATAAAACGAATGAAACTCATTGGGCTTGCATCTAGCGGTCTTTTCCTAGATGGCTACGATCTTTCAATAATTACAATGGCAATTCTTGTAATACCTGCGCAGCTACAATTACATAGAATTGAATATATTTTGATAGATATCTCATCATTTGTAGGAATGCTGGTAGGAGCACCATTGCTTGGCATACTCTCGGATAGAATAGGTAGAAAAAAAATATTTGGCTTTGACCTCATATTCTTTGTAGTGTTTGCAATTACTGCCGGACTTTCTACTAATTTCATTGAACTCTTCTTATCAAGGCTCCTAATTGGATTTGGAATTGGAGGTGATTATCCTATCAGCTCTACAATGTTATCCGAGTTTTCACCAAAAAAATCAAGGGGAAAGCTCCTGATAACAATGGTTGGAATGTACTGGGTCGGTGCCTTTGCCTCAGCAGTGGCAAATTACTTTTTTGTCATTTATTCTGATTTCTGGAGATATACATTCATTTTAGGGGGATTAATAGCTATACCAATCATACTTTTAAGATTTAAGGTACCGGAATCGCCCAGATGGCTTGCAGCACATGGAAAATTAGAGGACGCAAAACTCTCAGAAATGGAGGTAACAGGAAAATCAGATAATCTGAGCGAAACCACAAGAAATATTACTACAAAATACGGAAAAACATTTATCTTTGTCATACTTGCATGGTTTATCTTTGATGTTGCAGCATATGGGATTGGTTTCTATTATCCTGTAATATTCAGCACACTGGGTTTTAAAAATGAGTTTAAGTCTATAGCAGAGGCAAGCATGCTTATATCAATAGGTGGAATTCTTGGATATGTTATTGCAATGCCTCTTGCAGACAGGCTTGGAAGGAGATTTTTAACAATTTCAGGTTTTCTTATCATGTCTGTCCTGTTAATTTTAGGAAGCATTATAAAAATTAGGGGGGTATACACAGTTCCATTTTTCTTTGCTTTCGTTATGTTTGAGCAGTGGGTAGGTGCTGTTACATTATTCTATCCAACCGAATTATTTGATACATCTGTGAGATCCACGGTTCAGGGGATTGCAACAGCTGTTTCAAGAACTGGTGCAATAATGGGGATAATACTATTCCCCCTATTTTCCGTGTTTCATTCATTATCCATTTTTGCTGTCTTTTCGGTTGCTGGCCTTATAGTAGCACTGCTACTTGCACCAGAAACAAATAAAAACTCACTTGAAAAAAATGTTGAAAAATACACCTCCTACCTGAAAAAATCTGGATAATTGTTACCATTAATTATTTTATCAGTAAAAATAAATAATTCATCAAGGCAATGAAGACCATAAGGCTAAAGTGTATATAGCAGAGATCCACGGAGTTTCAGGGACAAAAATATTTTTTTATTCAAATACAACAGTCATTCTCGAATATCATAGCAGTTACAGAAGAAATAAAAGATTATCTGGTGCACAATGTACCTGTTGAAAGGGATGGCACCTGTACCATAATCTCATTAGGTTGAAATACAATGTATAAGCAAAAACTTTCCAAGTGGATATACCAGTGTTTCATATACATGCACATAATGGCCTGCAAAATCCCTGCTGTAATTAACCCGATAAATATGAGATTAATAAAAAAAGATAACACTTCAGAATCAATGCCTGGCAAAATAGACATAGCTGCTGGATTTTCTAAAAGTGGTCTGTATGTTGCCTATCTATAAGGCAGAATAATCAAACTCTGAACCGATGAGTGGATGCGAGTAAAACATGAATACAGCCAAATACTGGGGAATATCAAAATCTTAAAATATAAGGTTCTTTTCAATTTTTCTGATGCACGAGAATATAGAGAATATCACAATAATGGATGTTATTACTGCCATTATGTAGACGGCCCATGATAAAATAAACATAAAATATACAGGGGTAAAAAATATAAATAATTTTAATTCATACACTATATAGATGGTTGTGAAAATTACTCCGTAGATTAAATTAAAATAAAGAAGCCATCTGAACTTCTCATTGAGTGTATCATAGGTTTGTTTAACTTCATCGAATCGGGTTAATGGTTTATACATTTCCTCGATTTCATTTTTAGTGACCGGGATCACATTTTTGAATAGTTCTAGCACATTGGTTTCTGGTGTTATCTGTGAATCAGACATAATAGACTCTATATCAGGTATTATATTGCTATTGTATATGAAATCTAGAAGCTGTTTTAAGAATAAAAGATCAGCAATATTTCTCCTCTGTTCTATAGAATTGAGAATGGAACGCATTTTATTGTCGAAATGCAATATAATGATAGCCAGTGCTATGATATAAACGAACATCATTCCCGGAAATTTCAGTAACATCATTTAGATACCTGATATACTCATTAATATGTGTAATTCTTATCAAACATATTTTATTTATACATCTCTCACATGGTGAATGGACGCGATATTTCTTAAATTTTTCATATATTCTGTACCCTTGGGAGTAATTTGATATCTCATTCCCGACCCGTGTTCTATGGCTTCTAATATTTCATCTTTTACCATATCGGTGATTAAATTTACACAATACTTATAATTTAGATTACATCTATAAACAAGCTTTGTGACAGGCATAGAAAAATTCTCAGCAATCAGATTCAGTATCTCCATTTCAATTTCCGTTTTAGGTCTCTTTTTGTACTGCTCCAACACAGAACTTTTATTAATTGCTGTTTTTGCCTCAATCCTTATAGTATATACATCCGAGGGGAAAATTAAAGACTTGACAAGTTTAATTTTATTAATCTTTGCAAAACGTTTAACGTTACTGTCGATTAGACCGGAATACACCCCTATTTTTGACTCTATCTCGACGTTTATCGGAATTTCAATATCTTTTAGCATAGTAATTTTGTCTATTATAGTGCCGTAGAGAAATATTATTAAAATCTTTGTACCATTATTGTCAGTAACAACCTTTATATTTTCTGAAGTTGACACGGATTTATCAATGCACCAATTTTTCGTACTAAAAAGATATTCGTCATTATTTTTTATCATGAATAATAAACTTCTGCCACCTATTAAGCTTTTCGAATCATATATTTTTCATCAATGGAAAGCCAACCCTACCAGATGCAATATTTATTCAGACATTTCGTAAAGGAAGTAACTGTGAGCTACGATTTCAGGCAATACTGCCCGGGTAACTATGCTTATAGATATTATTAATACAATGGGAAATTTTGATTTTTTATCATTTACGAGTGGGAATTCCCCTTTCGCAAGGTGGAGGATGAAAGCGAGCGAAAGGTTATAGTTACTGTATGGACGTATGATCTCAGGAATCATCACCTTGCAAAGAGCATATCAGATCCAGAATGGAACAAGATTGCCCAGTAAACAACTTACAAGGCTGAAAGTCCCGGTAAGATAGTGATGCTGGACGATCCCGTGCAGACATCACAGGAATGTGTGTGGTTTCACAATAGACAGAGATCTCAATGCGACAATAAACATAATGAGAAGAGGTATGCAAATACTGAATAAAACAGTGGATGAGAATGAAACAGAACATATAGGGAGGGGCACTCCCGAAGTTATGCCCGTGGAAACCGGATCAATATCCGCAGGAACAAATTCGATCGTTGAAACGGGACGCCCCTGAGTTAGCTAAGAAGGAGGTCACTGTTATGTTACCGGATAATGTAAAGGCTATTATTTGTAAGGTGTGGTAGGACATTGATCTCTATGTTAGATATAAAATCCCTTTTATATACTACTTTTACATCTTACCGGGCTCCGTGATTAAAAC
Source organism: Ferroplasmaceae archaeon UBA567 (assembly GCA_002505185.1). GTDB lineage: Archaea > Thermoplasmatota > Thermoplasmata > Thermoplasmatales > Thermoplasmataceae > Ferroplasma. Next base: position 5,163 of record DAUP01000136.1, read on the forward strand.
AGATGAAAATGTAACCTACAGGAATACGATCACTATAATTGTTGTAAGCAATTTTTTATTCATAAATAATAAATTGGTATTAACTCAACCCCTATCCATCGTAAATACCTAACAATGATGTATACAATTTATATGTGTACAACACTTACTTATTTTATATAAGAACAAGATTTTTTAAACAATTCTCAGGTCAACTGTTATGAAAATCTGTATCTTACAGAAACTTCTCATTTTCTTATTTAGAGTTAGCAGATAAAATTATAGTGATTAAAATGAACAAAAAATTAGCCGTATTATTGGTAGTGCCAATTCTCTTAGCGATGGGAGGAACGTTCGCTTTCTCTGCATTCTCTGGAAATTCAAGCATTGCCATTAATAACACAGCAGGCCATTTGACCTGGACAAACGATATGGTTCTTATCGCAACAAACGCCCATAACACTCCTTTAACAGTACAGGGGCCAAATGGGCACATATATACTGTAGGAGTTCCTATTACAGAGCCACAAGTACCAGTTATAAACCTTGGAACACAGTCCTTTACAACTGCTAACAGTGGGAGGGAGTACACAGTCAATGTATCGAATTTCGCTCCTGGTGAGTATGTGGTGTTTATAGCTGCCATTACAAACAATGGAACAGTTGGGTTTGTCGTTTCTTCAGAGGCACCATCATTTACAACATCCAGTAACAGCACATACATCGGAACAGGTAATTCAATAGTTGCAACCCCAGTATCAGCAAGCCCTTTCTCAGCGTCAGAACCTAGCTTTGCATCAGTCCTGCAGAGTTCAACGGGATATATATACAACGTAACAGAAGAATGTGGATTTAATACATCACTTAGCCCTGGAGGAACTGCAATAATGTTGATAACTGTAGGACTTGGAAACAGCAATGGTCATGATGTAAATTACTATCAGGGATCTGATTTCTCTCTGAACATAAACCTGAATGTTGTATCTGACCCGTAAGCCAAAATAAATATATTTTTTTTTAATTTCTTTCTTGTTCTGTTTTTATAGGTAGTAGGCGTCTGTTGGAAAACTAAAATCGTTAGAGAATGTACAAGGATTTTGTGCAGTAGTTTTAGAAGAGACTTATTACGGATAATGCAGAGTACAATAGTTACCTGGAGTATTCCTAACCAAAATTTTTATCATGTGGCGAAGATACTAATTCTCGAATATTGAGAACCCATTTACCAAGATAAAAACGTCAAATCTTCCAGTTAAGGTGAGAAACATTATAGCTCTCCAATAATCATCCAGAGGCCCGAATGACAATCTGAGAAGCAATATTTATATTCTAGTTGGTGTTAAATATAGGTAAATTGTTGTGGTAATTAAAATGTTGGAATCAAATCGAAAAAAATCATTTCAGATATTGATGCCCTCATCCTTAAAAATAAAAGTAGTACATATAATCCCCTCTTTTAGAAATATGATCCACCATTTAAATGGAACAGGATATTCAGTTGATGAACATCTAAACATTTATGCTATTACCAGTATGCTAGTTCCGCAGAGAGAACAAAAACCGGCAAGGAAAGTGCTTATTCCTGGTGGCAAACAAAGAGGATGCCAATGTACCTTGTTTCCATACCGTTCTGATAAATATGTGCCAGAATATACGGTGATAAAATGATATTTGATGAGATATCCAGAAATATATTACGTAGATTTCAGTGGCCGAGAGGTGGAGACTGTAAATATGTTGGTAGGCCTTCGGTTTATAGAATAGCCAGGGATCTGAATGTACACCCTAAGGTTGTGAGGTTACGGTTAAAAGAACTATTTGACTCGGGACTAATTCGTGGTGTGAAATTCTATACAGATGATGCATTTATGCCATGGAAACGATATTTTGTCCTTATTAATAAGACCAGGGGGGTTCAAAAAATTATTTATGATCATTTTAAGGAATTCCCATTCATAGAGAGAGTAATATTTGGTACCCTATATGTATCGGACTCTTCAAACTTCCCTGATGCAGATACTGTAGAGGTAGAATTCTCAAGTATTGCTATAATTGCGATGAATGACACGGATCTGAAAGAAAAGATGAAAGCTGTTGAAGCAATTTTCGGTACGGAGCCAAATATAATTGGCGTTCTGGATGACTCGTCTAAGGATCCTAAATTACTTAATAAAATTGATCTGACTATAGTTAACGAAATACTATACCAGGATCCATTAACTATGAGCATTAATGACATGGCTCAAAAACTCAACATCCCTGTACACACCCTACGCAGAAGAATACAGAAATTACTAGATGACGAAGTTATTTATGAGGAGGTCTCGCTGGATACAAATAAGGCTAAGGGAGTGTTGATAGCAAGTGTTATAATTAAGGGAGATTATCATGACTGGCTTCCAAAAATTCTCAAGTCTAAATTTCTTAGTGAAAGGTTATTGCTTTATAAGAATTTTTCAATATTTTCATTTTTCATTTTTTATGCCGAAAATTTTTCTGCAATTGATGATCTTACAACGGAGGTAACCAAAATCGAGCCGGGCAGTCTGGTTACATACAGGAATGGATCATATAACAACCCATACGTCACTTATCCTGTACCAGACACAATGTTATAATGGCAAGTTAGGCTGCGGTTTAATCCAATAATATTTGTGATTTATTTAATTATTACTTTGCAATCATATTTTTATTCTTGAAGGCATAGAATTTTATACACTGTCACTTCGTATTGAATCCTTGTATCATTTGGCACAATACAGCACTTAAAGTGTCGTATTATTTAAAGNNTTAAAGTAGAAATGTTCTAATTAATATATATGGTTAATAAAAAACCGTTTAGTAAGAATATTTTTCTCACTCTTTTAGTTATTTTGATAGTCTCCATGTTCCTCATGATGAATGTGTCACCGCTGGCATCGCCAATCAGTACCTCATCTTCCCCGTCATCTTCTCCATATTCTATATATACTCCATCTCCTTCATCAACACCGCTTTGGGGATTCGATGGCGCATATATGAACTATTCAGTTATCCAATCAACTAACACTCCCCCATACAACATTTATTCAATCGTACCTCAATGGTTGTTCAATGGAGCATATGCAAGTTATACTTTCAATATGTCATCATCATCTTCTACGACGACAGGCAATTACAATGCCACTATATTCAATGTAAATACCACATCATTGACTTATTCTGTAAAGTATGCGATATTTGAAAATATATCGGGAAAATCTACATCCTCCATTGAGTATACTAATAATACAAGCGCTGACGTAGGCATGCCTGCACCTTCCATAGGAATTCCAGGAAGTGGCACTCCTTTTCCTGCTCTTTCAACTCAATCCTTATATTCCATGGATACTGGTATGTTAGGTTATGGTTCCGGAGTAGCATCTGCTAGTAACATAACCATCAGAAATGCGGTAAATTATACTGCCCTTGATAAGACAATAAAGAGTGATCAGTATATTATGATTAGTCCCTACATTAACGAGAGTTATTACGTATCCTACGGAAGTGGACTTTACCTTAATGCCACAGCCAATACATCCATTTACAATGCTACTGCACAGATCACTGCTACAAATGTTCCCCTTTCCTTGCCTCCACCATTTACAGTAGGGATGAGGACCACCACGGGGTATACGAAATATGAGATTATATCTATCACTCCGAATGGAAACTTCACGGCAAATGTCACTACAAACATGACAGAGTCCTCCGTTTCCCCGGGTAATTGCAACGGGACCTTCCAAAATCCCGGAAATCTCCCCGTTTTAAATTTAACTGACCTGAATCAGTTGAATGCAGGGAAAGTTCCTCCGGGAATAAATATGCCTGTCAAGAATGCTACCGTGGAAACTGGTGTTACAGTAACGGTTCCTGCTGGAACTTTCGTAACCGATAAAGTTTTTAGTTCATCAAATCAAGTAAATTTTACATTTTACATTGATTCAACTTCTGGTGTGTTGGCACTTGGCAATATTAATTTTTCCATGTCAGCTAATGGACACACTATGATAATGAATGAAAGTTTGTCCTTAAGCAGCACAAATATTCCAATGGAGTCAACTGGTTATGGTTTTCTGAAGGGTACAATCACACCTACTGGAGCAACACTTGTTATCAATGGCATGATAGTGCCTACATATAACGGTGCGTTCTATAATATATCACTTAAACCTGGAAATTATTACGTCTCCGCTAGCAAGAGTGGATATCAAACCAAAACCTATAATGTAAATATATCAGCAGGAAAAACAACACAATTAAATGTTATCCTATCATCCATAAGCAACTCAGTAACACTCTCAGGCCATGTTACGCCTGTGGGATCTTCCGTTCTTGTTGATGGATATATGGCATCTGTAAATGCCACTGGTTATTATACGATCTCTGTTCCGGCTGGAGAACATACAGTTTCGGTTTATCATGATGGATACTTCCCAACGTCTAAGAAAATAGACATAACCTCTTCAATGACTTTGAATTTTAATCTGTTGAAGGAGCCATCAAAGGTAAGCTCTAACATGACCCGTAATGCAACGACTGCAATAGGATACAATGTTACGGTATCTGACGTCCTGGACGAAAAAGGATTCGTGGCAGTAAATTTCACAGCCACAAAGAATGGAACCTTGTTAGTTTCTATACCATATAACGACATGAAAAATGCTACGATATCAGAAGTACTGAACAGTTCCATATATATAAATGGTGTTAAGGACAAGAATTTCAGCATAACAATAACATCAAACTATACTGTGATTCTCAAAGTATACAATCTCAGTGGTGATCCTACCCTTTACTGGACATATAGCCCAGCAGCCGTTCTGCCAACTGCACCACCTCCTCCATTTAGACTCTCAATTCTTGAAGAGGGTATTATTATTGGAGCCATAGTTGCAGTAGTAGCTCTTGTTGGTGTGATAATTGTCAGGAAAAAGAATAGGTGATAAAACTATGTGACAGAAAGCATGGTTAGTTTGACAACACCCTAATATTATTTTTTGAACTTAATAATTTATGATAAATATTTAAAAATTAATATTATTAAGAGCATTTTAAAAATTACACCACGGGGAAGTTCTTAAAATATTTGGTTAATTTATTATTTATTGAATAAATGTACGTTTATCCCAATAATTCATCCACATCATAAATTCAATGGCTTTCTTGTATATTGAATTCTAAAAAGTAAATTCATTCTCAGTGGAAGAAACATCCAGTGCACTGATATATTTTAATAACTAAAGACCAGCCTGTTGAATGTATTCTACAACGCTTCTTATACCCTCATTCAGGGAGGTATAATCCTTTATTAGAGGGTTTGATGCTAAAAGTTCTTCAGCCTCGTCCAGTATATATGGCTGGTGCTTTACTTTGAGGTCATTTCCCGTAATTGTCTTTACTATGTCAATCAGGTCATTTACGGATGTTTTAACTCCAGTACCGATTTGGTAATCACCCGGTTTAATTTTCCTGTCCAGTATAAGACCGATTACTTTTTTCATATCTCCAATGTAGAAATAGTCTCTTTTATGGTTTCCATCTCCATATACTATGGCTTCCTCTTTGTTTAATGCTGCTTTTGTGAAAAGAAAAACAGCGCCTTTCTGGCTACCAGGACCATATATATTGAAAAATTTCAAGATATATGAACGGGTATGGTATAGTTCCCTGTATAAATTAATCCACTCTTCTGACTGAACTTTTGAAAGAGAATAAGGATTTGTGGGTTTAGCTATGGAGCCTGATGTGAGGAAGACAAAATCTGAATTGTCCCTTCTGGCCTTTTCAAGAAACTTAAGTGTCAGTGAAAGATCGTCTTCGAAATACTCATAGGGCATTTCTATGGACTTCCGGATCAATCCCCTTGCTGCCATATGTATTATCAAATCAAATTTCTCCGATGGAAACGTGTCACCAATATCATACCCCTTTACCTCATAACTGTTTTTTGTAGATAGATTTGAAAAAATACTTGAGTGAAGTACCACCTTTGAAAATCAAGTCGTTAGTGAAAACATAATATATTTCACGAAGAAGTAAAATGAGCAAATAATCCCTTTCTAATTGTCTAATATCTCTGAATTTACTGGAGAATTCCATCAAATCATGTTCATCTATCATCACAAGCCCTCCTGCAATAGTTTTGAATTAATGTTTTGTGTTCGCAACAGTACCGCAACTCTTTTTACAATTACCTTTTTTTCATTCTTAAGGCAAAATTTACAAGCAAATCTACATTGATCATTTTTCTGTGTAGTGCTTCCACAAATGCCTCTTCGACGTATGAAAATGGAGGTGATCTAAGGTATAAGGAATCTATGATCGCTTTTTCTATGGTAGCAACATATGCATTGCCTATTTTCTTATAGCCGAAGAAATGGTCTTTTTGAATCTTTATGAATTCCAGTGCATAGTTTTCTATTGTGATAGACCTATGTCGTTTTAGTGTTATGACGGTATACTTAATAATAAACTGATCTGTAACTGAATGGAATTGAAATGCTGCAAATGTACTTATGTAGGATGGAAATACAACCTGTGAGGCTATTTCATAGATATTTATTCCATGACCATCATTAATATAATACTTTCCTCTCTCACTATGCCGCTTATATGCGGTTGGGTAAATAAAAAATGTTATGATGATAATGGGCTGGAATGTGCCTTCTAGGTACCGTCATGCATATAAGTAAACTGCTACATACGCCATGAATTCTCCAATACCTCGTATTTTAAGGGAGATCTTCCAACAAAAATAATTATTCATCTAACGGGATATAATCACCATAGCTCTCTCAATCCTTTTGACTTTTTTGTTATTTGAAAGAAGCTTTGATACATAGTTTTTTGGTTTATTCATTATCCTTGATGCGTCGTTTATAGTAAATACAACTTTACCGTGTAACGCTAATTCATCAAGGACTTCCTGCATCTTAATCCGGGTCATAACTTATATATATCAACCAATATTATATTTTTATGTAACGGTATTACCAAAATTGTGGTTATATTGTGTCTAATTTTATATTCTATTTGGATCACTCTGACATGCTTTACTGACCGAAACATTAAAAGTTCTCACTTTTGCGTAGTTTTTGCCTTTACCCTCGGTTATATTTAAAATCATTATACAAGATTAAATTGTAAAAAGTAAATTCAGTCTCAGAGAAAGACACAGTTCAAATCCTACTCTATCCATTCTCTTATTCTTTGAATTACTATCACTAATAGGTATTTAACATATCTGTATTTACAGATAGTTATCAGTGAATATATTTATAAACTATCATAAAATACAGATATAATGAGGAATGAAGAATTAGGGCCAGTTTATCAATTTATTCTTGAAGAACTTAAAATTCCATTAGATTCGGAGATAGAAAGAGAATATTCCATACGTATTGGTGAGAGAGAATTACACATAGACCTTGTAATTAAGTCAAAAAATACCCTTACTTTAATTGAAATCGCATCTAGAATAAATGAAGATATTATATACAGAATATACGCACTCTCTCATTTAATTAATAAGAAAATGGCTGGAGGAAAAACACTTCAGTTAGTGTGTGCAGGGAAATCAATGAAGTATAGTACAAATGAACTTGCCGACAGGCTTGGTGTGACTATGATTCTTATTCCTCCAAAGTTATACAATTACTTATCTCCAACAGTTGCCATAACTGAAGAAAATTCTCGTTTAAAGCGCTTAACGGGAACCCAATCAAGGATCACCTCTGAAAAGGCATGGAGAGTTATCTGCTCATTAATGAGCGATAAGTCCCCCAGTATCCTTGCCATTTCCAAAAAAACTGGTGTTTCATACGGCTGGGTAAATACCATAATTCATGAGCTTAAAAATTCTGGAATAATAACTACTGACTATATCTTAAGAATCAAAGACTTGGACAAACTTCTAAACGTAGTTTCGTGGGAAAGAGCCCTTGATGGTCTGCTTGTGGAGACAATAAACACAAATTTCCATACAGGAACCCAGTGTGTAACTGAAGTCGCCATGAATCTTAACAGACTTGGAATAGATTATGCTTTCACAGCCCATTCGTCAGCCATTTCATATGGATCTTCTATAATGAGGGAAGATACTGTATATATCTATCTTCCTAACCCATCTGACAGAGCGTTCATTCGAACCTATTCTGAAAAAGAAGCAGGTGGTTGTCGCTTGAAGGTATACGTGCCAGATAGAAACGTCATGAAGTCTTCGAAGGTTTTCAATAGTATACGAGTTGTAGATATTTGCCAGAATATACTGGACCTCACAGGATTGGGAATGGATGGAAGGATAGCCGCAAAGGACCTGGTGGGCAACATTGGCAAATGAAAAATCCAGTGAAACTAATCTGGCCAGTGATTCTTTTGAAGAACTCAGGTACATCTTTAACTGGAGTCTTAGAAATAGTGGCTATAGAACTGGTGATATAATTCTCATTGGAGGATAGGCAGTTCACTCAGTTAACCCCTGGAAATATTCGCTCGATATCGATTTGATCGCGACTACTCGTTTTAAAGACTCATTGAAAGAACATCTATACTCCACCAGGCATTATAGTAAAGAAAAAGATCCTGAAGGAAACACACTCTTTTTAAAGAGTTTAGATTCTGGTGAAATTTATCTAGATTTTCTTCCAAAAAAAGATCGATTCCACGGAACAGGCAAAATACGCAATTTAGAAGAAATAGAATATGAAACTAAGACAACTAATATTTCCTATTCCTTTGAGTCCAGCTTTCAAGTCATTGTTCCGGAGATCGCAATGCTCTTATTACTAAAATTGAAGGCGGCATGGGACAGATACTATGATTTATCTTCTGAAACTACTCTGAATAAAGACCACTTAAATGAGAAGTTTATCAAGGATTGCGGTGATATTCTTGCATTGCTTCAGAGCCGGTCATTTCAATTTGCCCGATTTGATTTGTTATCTCTAATCATATCCAAGTTTGATTTCCTAAGAGGATTCATGGAAGAGGGAATTATAGAGGAAAACTCATCGCTGGATCGTGTCTCTTATAAGGATGGCAAAGAACTCATAGAAAAACTACTGTCTCTTATCTGACAAACCATCTTTCCAGATTGAGTTTTTCCGCTAGATTGTTGTGTCCTCATCTATTTAACGTGAATTTTACATTCTTTTGAATGAGATGATACATGCATTGTCCGTCCACTATAGATAAAAGCCTGTTTATGCTTTACTCAACCAAAGTTTTTTTCTTCATTCCTCACAGTTCGAAGGGTTGTGCAAGAACTTATTACTAAGTCTTAAGGGCACTGGCAATTACCGAGCTACCTCTTTAAGGTATGAACGCTCCATTTGCACAGATCACTGTTTACGTGCAATCAGTATATACCACTATCTTCATAATTCCTTACTGGAATCAACCGCGTATAGAGTATTTTACGGAAACAATCGCCATAATTCCATTTATAAGGACTTATTCTAGTGACTCACTTCTAATTTAATGTTTAATCAAACAATAGATAATTGCAATTCATTTATTCCCTAGGAATCCGAGCCTTAACATGATATAGCCTGGAAAGTTAATCTCCGTTTCCGTGCCTTGTATAAAAAGTCATAGCATCAGTACTTTCCTGTTTAAATGCATTCAGATACTGATTTAAAAAATTATTAACAAATTTGGATACATCTCCATGGCTCTCCATTATATTTTTGTATATTTCATCTTTTACATATATTTCAGGCATTATATGTTAAGCATAAATATGATATATAAAATTTGTGAATATCTGATACGTCAATAAACGTGTAATTATGTATTATTGATCTCAATTTTTCTCATTCATATACATTTTAATGAAATTTTTGACTGCCGGATTATTGAATTTAAGTATATTATACAGGATGTGCCGTATTTTTGCATTATCACCGATACCCTGCAATGCTTTAAGCCCCTTATCATAATTATCAGTTCCCAACAGGCATGCTTTGCAGGCAATGCATATATCTCTCAGTTCCCCTTCCGTCATCTCTATTATTTTATCAATAAAGTCCAGAGACTCAGATACCCATCCAATGTCCAGGTAGCTATCTATAACTTGCTCTGGAAATTCAGCAAGAAAATCATCATCTACCATATTTTTTATGGCTTCTATGGCATATTTGGTAGAGGCTTCAGGTTCATTCATTAGAAGATAAACAGTCCAAAGAGCAATAAATAGTTCAGGAATATTATTTTTGCCTTCCAGACTATTTAATACTCTCAGGGATTCTGTATAATTTCCAAGAAAAATCATCTCAATGGCATATTCTATGGCATAGAAAATTGAGTGTGGATTCTGGGTATAAAGTCCTTTTATTATAAGAATTGCATTCTTGTGGTCACCTGTAAGGGAAAGGGCATAAAATTTATTATATACAAATCCTTCACTGTCAGGATATTTTTTTATTAACTTATCAACCTTTTTTAGTACTTCTGAATATTTTTCTGCCTCATTTAAAAATGTGATATATCTTAAATTGGCGTATAAATTATTGTTTGCTAATAAGAAATAATTATAAATTTTTTCGGATCTGTCAAATCGGTTCTCCAGCAGGTATATACGTGCCAGATTGTCCAGAAAACCAATATTGTTTGGATACATTTTATAAAATCTCTCCGCTATTTTCTTTGCATCCACTATTCTTCCGGAAACGTACAGGCAGTTAGTGAGTTGCAATATATATTCCTCATCAAAAGTATTCAAATACGCATTGCTTAAAGATTTTATGTAGGATTCAACATTTCCCGTAGATTTGGCTATAGAAATAAGAACATTATTCGCAGTTATATTATCACTTTGCATTTTAATCGCAAGATTAGCCTCTTCCCCTGCTGATGCAAAATTACCCATTTTCAAGTGGAGGTCAGCCAGAGATGCATGTGAATCTGCATCCTCTGGATTAAGTTTTATTGCCTCATAATAGGTTTCGATGGCATCGCTTAAAAATCCCATATTCATTAAGGCAGTTGCCTTATTGCTGTAAGCCGGAAAATAAGAATGGTCATATTTGAGCGACTTGTCAGCGGCCTGTATTGCTTCATCATTGCGGCCGAGATTGAGTAGGCACTGGCTTTCGAGGCAATAAATAACTGATAAATTTGGATCCATCGTTTCCATTGCCTGGAGCTCCTTCAGTGCACCATGATAGTTTTTCATTTCAACCAGAAGGTTTACCTTAACAGAACGGTACTGCAGATTTGAGGGGTCTGATGCAATAGCCATGTCTATCTGGTTCATCGCCGCTGAATAATCGTTTTTATCCATAGAATTGATTGCTTTTTCTATNNATATGTATATTATTTTTTGTTTCTAAACAAATTACCACTTTTATAGAATGAATTATGTTTATATTATTCGCTAGATCTTTCCTATATATACCACCTAAAAATATGAGAAAAGCATAAACACCAAGATTTAAGTTAAATGAAAATAAAATAATGTTAAAAATATTAGAATTATTTTTCTCCAATGGGCTCTTCCTTTATATGATCCTGTTCCGTGCCTATAATGTCCATATCCGATGTGTGTTTCTTATAAATAAGAACCACAGTTAACACGATTCCAACCAATACTGCAGCTATTATTGAATATGGAGCCACGTTTCCAGGAAATGGAGGTATAGGAACAAATTCCCCGTATATGGCAAATGCATAAACAACGGTAGCAAGTACAGGGCCAAGAGCCAGTGGCAGTAGTCCCTTCATTTTAAGTTTCAATGTTTTCTTTCCATATATGGGTAGGGAGAAGTTCGCCAGTATGTGCACTATATACAAGGCAACACCATTTACCGCTGTTATTATTGCAGCGCCCTCAAATGGACCGAAAATAAGTCCTCCAACCAGTGTCATGGCAACTATAACAACCCATTCTATCAGAATTATTTTATTTGGGGAACCAAATTTCTTGTGCACTGTTGCAAGGGATTTAGGAAATACAATTCCATCTCTGGCAAGGGCAAAACCTTCCCTGCTGAATGCATTTCCTTCGGCAATTCCATTGGATAGGAAACTGTTAAGTGTAACGATGATAAATATAATCATGACTATAGGACCAAAGTAATTATCTACAACAGTGAATCCTGGATCAGTGGCACTTGAAAATGATGCTATCTTATTTATACCCCATCCCGCAACCATTGCGTATGAAACAAGAACATATACAACGGCCGTGATTAGCATACCCACAACTATTGATTTCTTTACAGTTTTTTTGGGTTCATGTAATTCCTCTGAAAGTGTAATTACCGAACCTATCCCCACGAATCCTAATATTGAGTAGACTGTAGCCAGGCCAAGATTGCCGAAAGAATTTCCATGTGGAGTAAATGGTATCAGGGTGTTATGTGAACCAAGCCTGATAATAATAGCTAGGGAGATAATTATTAAAGTAGTTACTTCAATTAGGCCTCCAATAATGGTATATTTAAGAGATGGCTTTAATCCTCTATATAGAAGTACAAGGATAAGTACTAATGGTATAAAAGCCAGGGGAATCCAGCCAAATGGGTTTGACGCCAGCTGTGGAATTAGCGGCCAGAGAACACCGGCAAAGAATAACACTGCGAAACCTGCAAGAGCACCCAGTATATTAACAAAATAAAGCCATCCAGAGAATATCCCCCATTTTGGGCCAAGGCCAGCACGGACATATGCATAATATCCTCCAGCGTGAGAAATCTTACCAGAGAAAACGTAATTCATGTACATTGCAGAACTGACACCTATAAGCGCCAGAAGGAATACAAAGGTTGTAGAGGCCCCTACGTAGAGAGTTTCTTCCACAAGAAAGGAAGCGGCCGTAGCAGCAGGTGCAACATAGGATATGGCCTGGAATGTTCCTGACCAGAGTCCCCCTTCGTTCTTTCTTAGCATATCTACCATCTGGTTCTCACCACCTTTGAGAATATCTCCATACCTGTGTTAAGAAGCTCCTGATCTATGTTAAGGGCCGCCATAAACCGGAACGTATCGCCATAGTGCCCACATGTATGCATAACTAATCCATTTTTAATAAGTCCTAACTTATATTTTTCCATTGATTTAGAGTCCATGGGCTTTCCGTCATAACCCAGCTCTATACCTATCATAAATCCTTTTCCCCGTACCTGGGCTATGGTATCGCTTTCAATTTCAGTAAACTGTTTCAGCAATTTGTTCCCTCTTGAAACAACACTATCAATAACTGCCGGTGTCCTCTTGATCACCTCAGTTCCCGCAGCAAGAGCTAGAGGATTAGCCCTATATGTTCCCAGATGAAACGGACTGGGGAGTACATCGTCATAGTCTTCCCGATAATACACAAGGGACATTGGGATTCCCCCACCTACTGATTTTCCAACACAAACTATATCTGGTTTTATATCTTCATGCTCAAATGCCCAGATTTTTCCAGTACGTCCCATTCCGGTTTGAACTTCGTCCACTATCATTATAATATTGTTTTCATCGCACAGTTTCCTCAGAGATTTCAAAAATCCATGTGGAGGAACTACATAACCACCTTCCCCAAGAATAGGTTCCACAAGAAGAGAATCTACAGAATTTTGGGCTATAGCAATTTTTATTTGGTCTATGACATCTTCCACAGAATGATTTTCCCATAAAATACCGGGATATGGCACTCTTACTACCTTGAATCCTGGACTATTGTTTCCAGTTTTGTATTTCTTCTCATATGTGGCTGATATAATGCCTCCGGATACACCGTGATAGGCACCTTCAAATACTATAGTTGAAGCGTCTTTTCCTGAGACAGTGTGTGCAATATTTACCGCTGTTTCGCATGCATCTGCTCCACTTATTCCAAAAATAGTTTTATATTGCTGCATGTTCTGTGGAAATGAACTCCTCAGTGCCTTGAGGAAGTTAATCCTGGCCTCCGTAGGTATTTCCAATGCGTGCCATGTACTTTCCAGTTCCAATTTCACAGCATCTCTTATGAAATTAGCGTATCCAAGATTTAAAACAGATATTCCAGTCATCCAATCAATAAACAGATTTCCATCAAGATCTTCTATAACAGAATCTCGGATAGATTTAATGGCAAAGGGAAAACTTCTCGGATAACTAATTGACGAGGTTTCATATTTACCCTGTTCATACAGTGCGTCCTGGCTTCGCGGTCCCGGTATTGGTGTTTCTATATGAGGTACATGGACTTTGTTCATATTCATCATAAAAATACATACTACTAACTGAATATAATATTTTTGATAATTGTTTTATTAATTGATTTATTAGAAATATTTTGATGAAACTAAGTATTAATTCGAATAATATTCTAATATTACATGTTTTCATAATATTTATTACCTTTAATATGATATAATTATATGGATAAAATAGATTTAAAAATTTTAGGAATGCTGCACAAACAATCAAATACCCCACTAAGAAAAATTGGTATTATGACGGGATTGAATAGTCCATCAGCAGTAAGTAGAAGAATAGAGGCAATGAAAAGGCTTAATATTATAAAGAATAATATAGCAATAATAGACTATAAAATCCTAGGGCTGGATTTTTATACTATTACTTTTGTAAGGGCAAAATACGGAAAAGAATATTACAAGGATTTGGGGAAAAAACTGATGGATCTTCCTGGTGTGGTAAGTGTAGATTTCCTTTTAGGCGATATTGATTTTGTCCTTTATACAATCAGCAGAAATAGTGATGAATACCAAAAATTAATGGATACCTTATCTACCATGGATGGAATTGAAAGAACGGATTCCCATATAGTACTGCAGAACTTCAGCAGATCGAATTATGGTAATGTAAACTTATAAGTTGCTATTATGATTCTTTCATTAATCTATACACACAAATAAAAGTTTAGTGATTAATCTCCGTTTCCGTGTGTTCTGTAATGTTCTATTACATCATTTCCATCAGTTTTGAATGCATCAACGTACTGGTTTAGTACCATGTTTACAAACTTGGTAACATCTTCATGGCTATTCGATATGTTTTTATATATCTCGTCTTTTACATATATTTCAGGCATAAATGTTAAACATTATCATCCTATATATAATTTGTGAATTCTGTATACGTTAATTAACGTATAGTGTTCAATTATTTGTTGTCATATTTCTCATATAGCTATAAATTAATGAAATTTTTGATTAAAAAATAAATAATTATAATGTGGAAAACCATATATAGTGCGTATTCTCATTTCTTCCAATTTGTTGATAACCATTAATTTATTGGTTATTATCATAAAACGTCGAACTACGTGGCTTCGTATTAGTGTTGATATCCTTTTATTTTGTATCTTGGAACTATATCTAAATTAATTGTCCATCAGCTTTTGACAGTATCTGTAACGATCCAAGGAACATTCCTGGAAAATGAAATGCATAAATCGTCAGTTGCCTAATTGTCCATAGCTTCCTGGACAGTTGGTCATAATTTAACTATCACCGATTTTTAACATTTTCGAATGAGAAATCTCTTTCATACGAGAATATATTGAAGTGGTCGAAAGATTTATCATTTCTATCGTTATAATGACTTACCTGCTGGTAGACGGAAGTGAAAATGGTCGATAATCTATTGCTTCATGTATGCCTGCATCTATAAAACTAAATGATTCGGCAGAAGAGGCAGAGTACATAAACAACGAGAGAGATATGATACCTTAGAATTCTGCAAGCAACATGTGAAATGAGAAATTCCTTCCTTAAGATGTAGGTGATGTCATTATAGATAATGGGATAACTCATTTATTACATTCATGAGAAAGGATATCAAATAGTCATCCAGATGTAAGGGCTTCAATCTCATAGAAAGAATATGGAAATGAATACTATGAAAAATAATAATATTATTGAAATTGTTTTTTGTCTTCGAGCTAATATATCAACTGGGAGAGGTACAGAGAACTATGTCCTTAACTTAGTTAAATATAAGCCAGAAGATATCAATGTCCTTATTCTGGATACTGATTTTACTCCAGTGCAAAGACTTAGCAACGTATATGTTCAAAACACTATTAGTCCGATTAAAAGAATAACAATACATAGAACTAATTTTGCCAATATTGATAATATTTTTTTAAGAATGTACAGGTTAATAATATCTAACCCTATTAGAAAAGACATTAAACGTTTAAAAAAAACAGAGTATGATACATATAATCGGATAAGAAGAGCAGATGTGGCTTATCTTTTCGCCAATGAATATTCTATATTATTTCGGGGAAGAAATATTCCCGTTATAGGCAGCAATCATAGCGATGAGTTAACTATGTTTCACCCAAAATCCTTCGCATCTAAATTATATAGTAGATTTTACATATATCTGAATTTTAGAAATATTAATGGAATGCATATATTCCCAAAACAGAAATGGTTATTGCCTATTTTGGAAAAGAAATATGGTATGAAAAATAATTTTATTTTGCCAATAGGTGTAGATACTAATTTATTCAATCCAGATTATGCTCTGCATAATAGAAAATTAAAATTTCTTTTTGTAGCTGCATTGAACTATTCAAAGGGGTTGGATATAATATTGCCGTTAATAGAAAGATTTGACAATGAGAATATAGAGTTTCATGTCGCCGGTGGCGGATCCTTAGAAGATATGGTCAGTAGCAATAAAAAAATAATTTATCATGGAATACTAAGTAACAACGACTTGGCAATTCTTTATCGTCAATGTGATGTATTGATTTATCCGTCTCATAATGATACCTATTCAACTGTCGCTCTTGAAGCTTTGTCATCCGGATTATATGTTCTTATTGGTGATTATTTAAAAGGTAATTTTGATGATTTTGAAAATAAATATTTGGAATATTTACCCATGACTGTAGATTCCTTTTATAATAAGATTAATGAAATAATAAAAAATAGAGCTATAATAGAACACAATAAAAAAGAGGAATACGACCTTGTAAAAGATAATTATGATTGGACTGTAATTGCATCAGAGTTTTACAGGGAAATTAGAAACATTGTGGATGAAACCTAAAAATTTAATTATTAATTTTACAACAGATTCAATACATTATCACTTTTATTAAATTCTTCCAGAAATACTTTATTTTTCCAATGTATTTAGCCTCATTAAATGCAATTATTTTATCTTTTTTTAATTGTAGTTTTTCCCTTGAAACCTTTGAAAAATAAGGGAAGCGTCAGAAATAAGAACATTGTGTCGGGTTCACATTCATCATTTGAGACTTTTTTTAATTCATTTTTTATAATGGGAGAGAGATTTTTTGCTGCTTCACTGGTGCATGTTCCATATGACATAATTTGAAAATTCCAGTTTTTTTTCAGCTTGCTAATTTCAGATGTAGGCAAAGTTTCCACCGATGATGAAATAATTTCAAGATTAAATGACTGTGCCATTAAAAAAGAACTTAAAATTTCCCTAAAATCATTATCCGATAGATCTACTAGTTTATCTTCTAGATTTTCATCGTGGAAAGCGAAGTAATCATCATTCAGGCTGTAATACTTTTCTACATAATTTTTTTTTGGCCTGACTTCAGGTTCCTTAACCATCCCTATTGACACTAGAGTGGAGATAACCTGATAAAGATTTGAGCGGGTAGTTTTAATGTATCTAGACATTTCAGTAACAGTCATTTTTTTATTGTTTAGGAGCAATGTAATTATCTTCATCTTTGTGGGATTACGGAAAGCGTCCACTACTTCCTGATACTTTTCTTCCATAGGCATAAATCTTTATATAAGATATAAATATACGTATAAGAGAAACTTATATGTTAAGTGCAGACCTTTACAAACATAATAGAAATGCCTTTGTAAGGTACCTCATTTCGAGGAACATAGCCCGTTTTTCCAACACAGCTTATTATATATATTTCATGTGGGAAATTATCGCTAACTACCACTCAGTTTTTCTCGTTAGCCTTATTCCGGGTTTTTCAATGCTTGGGTATTTTATAATTGCGATTCCTGAAGGATCGATAATAGATAAATATGACAGGCACATAATTTATATAGCCGTAAATGTGCTAATGGTGATAACTTATTCATTCATGTTTTTTGGAAGAGGCCTTTTTATCATATACGCAGTAGATTTTCTTTCATCCATGTTCATGTGGGTTATATCGGATGATTTTCGAGCTCTTACTAAGGAAATCATCCCAGCCGATCATATGGCTAAAGCCCAGGCTGCTGATCAATTTACTTCTGGAATCTTTACATTGGCCGGTATTCTTCTGGGTGGAATCTTTATATTCATGAGATATTACAGTGTTTATACTACCCTCATAGGAATTTCACTTTTAGCAATGGGAATGGTATTTATTTCTGGAACAATAAGGGTATCACACCGCAGCCTAGTCAAAAATGGATTTGGGGGCACCATTAAAATCATAAAAAATATAATACCATTTCTTTTACTGACTATGCTATTAAATGGTCTTTTTGTTGCTCTGGATGTTTTTGCATCGGGCCTCATTTACATAGTAATGCATGCCACATCAATCTACTATACATTTTTCATAGCAGGATTTCCTGCTGGCATGCTTGTTGGGGGTTTAATATCTATGCAATCCTTTTTCAGAGGTTACCTGAACAGTAATAAGCTTCTGGCATTTTATGTTTTTATTGTGGGAGGAATATTCGTACTAATTTCCTTTAATAGAATACCTATTTTGGATGGAATTGGAACATTTGTCTTAGGAATAATTCTGGCTTTTATTAATATTTATATTGAAACAATGATAATGAATTCCATACCCAGCAGCATTACTGGAAAATTTAATTCCCTTACAGCCATGTTTTCTGTCAGTGCCTCACCTGTTATGGCATTTGTTTTTGGATACCTGTCAAAATTCCTCTATTTCCCTTATATAATTACTATCGTAGGAATCATTATGGTATTTACCTCTCTAATTGTAATACAAATAATGGATAGTTTTAACAAAGCAATGAAAAAAGTAGAACAAGAGAATCCGGAACTCTTTTGAAATGTATAATTTTCATTCATTGGATTTTAAGTTGATTAAGAGATAAGGGCGTGTAAGGTTGTGCCTAATTCTGCTGCATAGAACCACAGCATATCCTTATTCTCCATGATCATGTCTAATTCATTTTTCCCAATGCAGAGTGGAAGAAATTAAAACCGTCTTCATAAGTCTCCTAGACATTCCACGATGTGTTATTCTTTAGTTGGCTCCTCTTTCCTTCCTTTATAGTAAAATATTTCAATCATGCTTCATCTATAAACTAAACAATTATAGATTAAAAGGAATTGTATGGCCTAATGAGCCTTATTTTATAATTCCGGTTTTCAATATTGCTCTTTGAAAATTTATAAGATGCTTCAATTCTCTGTCAGGCATCACACTCATATATTCCTTTGAGAAGGTTACTTCCGTATCCCATTTTGCATGGAAGCCGGTTACTATGAATGTTATCTCCCTTATATCTAAATCTTCTGGCAAGTCCGAATACAC
>DAUP01000134.1 GCA_002505185.1 Ferroplasmaceae archaeon UBA567
TTCTCTGTACCATGTTATAATCAATACTCTTTATGTTTTCCACTGCTTCATCGATAGTATCAAAGCCATAGCCATATTCTCCACCACTAACAATATCTATCCATGGGCCCCCTGATCTTGGCACCACGGGTATTAAACCATATGACATTGCTTCGAGTACCGATACTCCATAATGCTCTCTCCTGTTAAAGTGTAAATATATTGATGCTTTTTTGAGGAGCTCTATTTTTTTATCTTCATTTATATTGATTAGTATTTCTACATTGCTGCTTTTATTCCTGACAATAGTTTTATAGTAATCTTCGTCTCCATCATTTAATGCACCAGCTATAATAAACCTATAATCTTTAAGGCTCTTTGCAATTTCTAAAAGTTGTGTGTAATTTTTTCGTATATCTATTCTTCCTATACTCAAAACTAATTTCTTATCTTTCGAGGACGCATCAACATGAATATCTGATCTAACAGGATGGTATATTACTTGTTCAATACCCGGTTTTATTCCTAACTTAGGAAATAGTTTTTTTGAAAGTTCAAGCGTATATTTACTATTTACAAGAAAATTAGCATTATTGTATATGTTATATATACCAATTTTTTTAATGAATTCAAATATTATCTTGTTTTTGATTTCTCCATATTCATCAATTATAGAATCCAGGAACGAAAAACCGTGCAAATAATTTACATCAGCCTTGTAAATAAACATGTTAGGATGATTATTAATCGTAAGATTAAATTTGTTTTTATTGTTATTGTTATATTCATTTAAAAATTTCTTCGTTTTTATAATATGATAATAAAGTAAGGGCATAAACATATTTTCTCTGTAGACATAGGGGGTTATTATAATATTTTTATAATCAATATATTTATGACCCCTATCAACTTCCACCCATGTTTCATCGCCAATTTTATTAAAATAATCGAGTAATAATTTTGCTAATATCTGCCCACCACCAATCCTCGAGAACTCATCTATGAGTAAAACTCTCATAGAATATTCATATTAACATGCTATAAATTGTTTATTATTGAATGTTTCTGAGAATCTCGAAATTACAGTAAAAATGATTATTTTTAGTTATGCCTAGAGTTTTAAATTTTAAAAAACGTTATTCTTGTTAGTGATTTTGTAATTCTATGGCATGCAGGAATTTTAGTAAACTGTAGTTTACAATCACCCTAATTTTTTTTAGGATCGTGATTTAAATTCATTATGTTTTAAGGCAGTATTGGAAAAGTATTGATACGCAAACAGGAAAATGAACTTGAGTCTAAATGAGATGGATCAGGATGCGGAACAGTTAATGGGCATACTCAAGCTGAAGCCATCCTTCCATAAGATGCTGTGTAATACAAGAAAATAGGCGCAAAATCTCATAAAAAATACGCAATTTACTGATTGTCTGGAGCTCTACATGTTATATTGTTGTAAACTTAGGGCAAATTTAAAATTCCATAAAATACCCAGTAATTTTCAGTCTATAGGAAATCTTAAATTGCCGTTTTACATATGTTTATTATATGGGTTACAATAATTATGATAATGTAGATTTAACGGTAGTTCTTGCTACATAAAATGAAATAGAAAGCCTCCCTATACTAGTTGATAAGCTTTCCAACATTTTACAAAATCTTAAAATAAGCTACCAGATATTGTTTGTTGATGACAATAGCACAGACGGTACAAAAGAATTCATAATAGATTACTGTAACAAAAATCCCTCTTCAAAATATATTTTTAACAAGAGTAAGCAATCCACTTTAATTGCAAGATATCAAGGGATTCGGAAATCAAATGGAAAATATATAATTATTATGGATGCTGATTTGCAGCACCCTCCAGAATATGTAACAAATATCTATAATACTTTATTAAAAGGCTATGATATTGTAATAGCAAGCAGATACATTAAAGGCGGGAGTACTGGCAAGCGGGGACCTGGAAGGGGAATTATATCCAGAGGCGCATCAACTCTCGCAAAAACATTCTTGAAGAGCAGTCGATATATGACTGATCCTGTTTCATGTTTTCTCGGATTTAAAAACAATCTTAATCTAGAAATAGATAATAAGTGGAAAGGTTATGAAATAGGAATATTTCTACGGGCGAGCAATACAAATGCAAAGATAAAGGAAATACCCTTTAAATTTGCTAAAAGAGAAAAAGGCAAATCAAAAGTAACATCAAGTCTTAATTTTATCAGAATTTATCTAATAGAGTTATTACATGCAAAAAAAGTCGAGAGGAGACATTATGCATTATCCCTAGCAAATAATTATAGAAACAAATAGTTTCTATAATCTTATTATTCAGTACTTTATATTTATTGTTCTATTCATTGCTATCGAACAAATATACATCTGTAATAATGGACAACTACATGGATAGGATATTTAGTTAATACCTTTCATTTTTCAAAACCATTATATTTCCGGGCTTGTATTCCTCAATTAATTTATAATCGCCATTTTGTAGCCCAGTGTTTACAATATTTTGGAGTGAGTGACTTCCACCTTGAAGTGCCCAAAACGAATTGTTTTGAATAATGATATATTGATATCTGGAAATATTGTTGTAATATCCAGGACTATATGGTGACGCATATACATGGAGAAAATTACTGAAATACGGCATTAATGTATTCTCAGTCAGAATATATGAATTAGGAGGTAGGCTCGCTGATACATTAATTAAGAAAACCGCAGATCCGTCCGGTACTTCTTTGTAAATGTTATTCATTACACTGCCATGAGGTGTAAGTTCTGTTCCCGGAGTTGATAAAATCCCATAGGGAATTGATATGACCAGAATTATGGCAATTAATACACCGACTATGGAAATTCCAGTGATCTCTTTAAATAATCTTATCTTTAGAATACGATGTATGCTTACCGGCACGGTTTTAAAATGCGCATAAATATATTTACTGAGTCTTAATAAGTTATATAGTCCAAGGATAGCAGATATATATATTGCTCCGAGAACCATTGCAGAGTACTGGTATCCAAGCTGGTAATAAGCCGAATATGAAGATGGAATTGCATACATTCCATATGGCAAGGAAAGAATTAATGAAAGTGGAGAGAATAATGGGAGATAAAGATTAGACTTAAATAACAGGTTAAGGAAAAATCTTTTATACCCATGGTTGCTCCAAATTATTGATATAAATTCACCTGGTTTTTCAAACAGCAAGAATATTAGCCCTATGGGTGATCCTACAGGGGTTCCTGTTTCACCTGTTGTGGGAAGAACAGAAACTGACGATATACCTGCCAGGTGGAGCTTCATTACAAAAGCCAGGACAAGGTAACCATACAATAATCCTAAGAATATAATGAAATAGACAAAGTTTCTAATTCCTCCTGGTCCTGTTTTTCTGGAAAGCCATGTGCCTATTGTTCTGCCTCTAACAGTGTGAATGAACAAGAACTCATATAAAAGCAGTATAGCAGCTATATAGACAAAATTTGCGTGAAGAGAGATTATGAATACTATAGATACTATGTGAAGTACCCTTCTTTCAGTAAGAAAGGCATAGAATGCAAGCAGGAAGAAGAATGGCAGAAAAGCCATATTATGAAATGGAAATGATACCAGGCTCTCTGAAAATGGTGAGAACTCATATGAAAGTAGAAATCCTATTGATAGAAGAAAAAGTATTCTTACTGATTTTATATGGTCTTTCAATAGGGTCATAGATAAAAGATATACAATATAACCTGCCATAGCTATAAAGATATTCTCAAGTACCATTATCGTTACCGGAGATGGAAAAATATAATAAAGAGGCAATTGAAGGAATTTGAATATTGTAAAGTGCTGAGATAATGCATTTTCATTTAACAATGGAGTATAGAAGCTCCCTGTGTGTATAAAACTGTAAAGTTCCTGTGCATTAATCCCAAGATCATATGCAGATGTGCCAAGGGAGTAATACTGGCGTATAGAAAATATTGAAAAGATTACAGAGAAAACGAGGGCAATGGAAAATGCTATAAAATCGCCCCTGTGTTTCTTAATGTAGTCACTTATTCTGACATTATAACCTGAAAGCATCATTGTCGATAATATAATTTTGCAAATGAATGTATCGGTAAAATTTATTTTAAGCAATTACCCTGAATGTGAGAAATTATAAAGTATAAACACACGTGAGGATTTTATAGAAGCAAAGAAATTATTCGAATTATAATAGATGGAATATCATAACTCCCATATTGTAGTGTAATAAAACAAAATTGATAATAAATTGTTTTATTGGAAAACAATTTTATATTATAATACACTATATTATTGTGGAAAATAGTAAATCAGCCTTCAGAAACATAATATCGGAATGGCTACTAAAAGATATACCTCAAGCAAAAAAGAGGGATATTACTATACCTCTGGACTCAAGCAAAATTATAACAATAGCAGGCCCGAGAAGGTCAGGAAAAACATATTTATTATTTTCCACCATTAATAATCTCCTGAAAAATGAGCCTAAAAATAATATTTTATATATAAATTTTGAAGATGAAAGATTGCTGAATGTACAAATAGGTGATCTGGAAAATATAATTCCAATCTTTTATGAACTTGCCAATCCTGACAAAGAGAAAAATATATATCTATTTTTTGATGAAATACAGAATATTGAATACTGGGAAAAATATATTAGACGGATATATGATTCGTTTCAATATAAAATTTATTTATCCGGATCATCCTCCAAATTATTGGGGAGAGAGATCTCCACATCATTAAGGGGAAGAAGTATTGAATATATTATAACACCATTAACCTTTAAGGAATATATGGAGTTTAACGGGAAAGAATATTCAAATTTAATTGGATTTGCTGACCAGAGAGGATATTTATTATCGGAACTTAACAATTATTTTACGTATGGCGGATATCCGGAAGTGGTTTTAGAAAAAAACAATGATATGAAATTAAAGATACTGAAATCCTATTATAATACAACATTTTCAATGGATATGGGGGAGCATTTCAATATTTCCGAAATAGGCGTGCTAGATGCATTTATGAAATATCTCATATCAATATACTCCAAATATTTTAGCATCTCAAAAATCTATAACACATTTAAATCATTGGGATATAAAATAAGCAAGAATAAATTACTGGAATTTTTATTTGATGCTGAAGAAATATTTTTCCTTTTCAGCGTATATATTTATTCCAGATCGGAAAATAAAAAGATGGCAAATCAAAAAAAAGTATATGTTATTGATACGGGACTCATAAATTCACTCAAAAATGAAATGTCTATCTCTAGGTTAATGGAAAATACGGTGTTTCTAGACCTAAACAGAAGAAGCATGGAAAATAATTTCAATATTGCTTACTGGAAAGAATATGGCAAATCAAATGGATTAGAAGTTGATTTTGTTGTATATGATTCCATGCATGCAGTACAGTTGATACAGGTAACATATATTTCAGACCTAAACGAAATTAGCCCCAGAGAAATATCTGGTCTTTTAGCAGCGTCTAAATACTCAAATTGCCATGAATTACTGGTAATAACATGGGATTATGAAGGTGATATAATTAAAAATAATGAAAAAATACATTTTAAACCACTGTGGAAATGGCTTCTTGATTTGAGTTAATTATAGATTTTCAGGCCATGAATTAATTACCTAACTTTCAATCGTACGAGACGCAATGACATAATTTTCTCAAACAATTTATTCTGATTCATCGTCGGCTCCTGGATTACAATCTCCTTCTTGAATACCTGCATTTTAGATTCCACAATAAATCAGGAGGAATTTCAAGAGGTCAAATTTCCTTCTGCACTTTTATTCGCACTGTCAGTGAAAGGAATATTATAAGTGGGATCACATACGGGGAGCTATCAGGAGTATTAAGTCTGAAAATAGTGAAAATATCCTCGCAAGAGTGTAGAGTGTCA
This sequence comes from Ferroplasmaceae archaeon UBA567, assembly GCA_002505185.1. Taxonomy (GTDB): domain Archaea; phylum Thermoplasmatota; class Thermoplasmata; order Thermoplasmatales; family Thermoplasmataceae; genus Ferroplasma. The sequence continues at coordinate 5,937 of DAUP01000134.1, forward strand.
TTGAATTGAGGAGAAACACCTTTTCAGGACTAATCCGGGATAACTTCAGACGACTGAACTTTTCAAAATCAAAGAAAAAAGTAATATAAAAGTTTCCAATGATGCTCTATGGATCTTTCATTAGTAGAAATAAAAGATAAACTAATACCTCAACTTAAGATTCTTTGGGGAATTGATGATTTTAAAATTGTTAGAGCAGAACATAAAGATAAATCTTGGGTTTTGACAGTTGAATACCAAGAATCTGAAAAAGGACCCGCGGGAATCGCTCAATATTTTAAAACCAAGACAAGTGGATTAATCGTAGATGCTGAAACCGGTAAAATAAATACTTTAATTGATTAAGGATTATGGTTTTAAATGGGAGAAATCCATTATAACATTCAGATTAATGGGAGTAGGTTAAAACTTGACTTTCGAGTTATAAATTTCTGAAACCACCTATTATCAAGGATAAATTCTATATTATGTTGGTACGGTTGCCCGTCTTAACATTAATATAGTATTATGTAATATATCTGTATGAGGCTCAGGGTGAACAGTGTAAAAAGGGGAAAATCCCTTCTAAAATATGCCCAGATTGTAGAGGATTATGTGGAAGATGGAAAAAAGAAAACAAGGATAGTGAAACATCTTGGCCCTGTCCACACAGAAAAAGACATAGAGGAATACAGAAAACTCTTTGCCCTTGAAAACAGGAAATTGCATGTTGAAAAGGCAGATCTGAGAACACTGGATATCATGCCGCCAAGGGAGTATGGCATGGTATACGCAGCAGAAATACTGTGCCGTGATCTGGGCCTGGACAGGGTCTTTGACATGCTTGGAGACCAATCTGATATTATATTTTTGTCGGTGATCTCGAGACTCATGTATCCATCATCGGATTTCGGCCTTCTGAGGTTTGTTGATAAGGCACATTATCCCATGGAAAAGGGGATCAAGAAGGATCAGATATATTCTGCACTTGATAAACTGATCTCAATGAAGGATGAGATCGAAACATCCATAGTCAATATACTGAAGCCTGATATGAAGAGGGTATATTATGACCTCACATCAACATACTTTGAGGGAAAGGAGAAGAATGACCTCGTATTGTTTGGATATTCCCGTGACAAAAAGCGTGGAAAGAAACAGATAAACATAGGCCTGATGATGGCTGATGGCATACCCATACACCATGAGGTATTTCCTGGCAATACAGTAGACCCGAAGACACTTGAACCCATGAACAAGGACCTCAGAAAGAAGTTCCATGTGAAAAGAATCATATTCTTCGGTGACCGTGCCTTTGGAAGAAGGCCATCACTGAGATACCTGGATAAGAATGAGTATGTAACAGCAGTATACAGGTGGGATCAACCCTACAAAAATATACTTATGAATTCCCTATTCACTGATGATAATCACCTGAAGGATGTGGATATATACGCAAAGGAAGTGGAAGTAAAATGGAATACAAAGGGTATGGAAAAGAGGGCGATCAGGAGAACGAACAACAGGAGGGCAATAGCAATATACAACAAAGATAGGGAAAAGGAGGATATTG
>DAUP01000132.1:0-5168 GCA_002505185.1 Ferroplasmaceae archaeon UBA567
CCGTGGTGGCTTGGCGGGTGGACATATACATACGGTGAACATGATGTTATCAACATGCTGTATGGCGGAAGTTCAGCTCAAAAATTATATAATAGCATCGAACACGATTTAACGATTGCAGGCATTGCTGATGCTTTAAGTGGAGTATTATATGCTGTATTTGCAGCAGCCTTAACGTCGGCTGTTCCCTCAGCGGGGTCGTCACTTTTAATCGCAAGTATAGTATCGGCAGTATTGATTGCGGGTGCTGGCATATCAGCATTGATATTGTCTAATGATTATACAAAATTATACGAATCAACATACGCTAATGAGCCTACTGGAAATAAATACATATGGAACTATCTGAATATAGATTATTATTATCCAAACAATCCCGTCACATCTGTTGATTCTTCCATAGGATTAGAGGGAAAGCTTTCAAATGGCAACTCAATGACCATTATACCAAACATCGCATTTGGATATAGTTTCATCGTAAATCCAACTGCGAGTTTATCATGGGAATTACTGGTGAGCGACTATTCTGAATGGGCACACGCTATAGCGAATAAAATAGGCACAAACAATTGGGGGTCTAACTAACTATGTATAATTTTTCATCTATATATCTTTATATTTGTATTTTGGTATTTGGGTTTGCCATAACTCTTCTAACTATGAGATTTTCGATTAATTGGCATAATAAAAAATATTCTGATTTTAGAAAATCATTTTTGCTAGTCGATGGAGTGGTATGGTTAATATTCGGCTTTATTTTCTTGTTTATTTATCTCTTTAAGTATTATATTTATATGAGTATAATAGTTGCTATAGGTTTACTTATATCTTCTCTCTTGTTGTTAAAAATCCACTCTACCTATTTTAAAAAAGGCAAATATATTGGAAAATAATATAATTGTATTCCTTTGCACAGAGTATAAATGGATAATTAAATTTAGTAACCTCCTCTCTCAACTTTCGAAGAAAACTTCCAACTTCAAAGGTTACTGGCAAAATCACCATGGGTTTGAATTATACAAGGTCAGAGGTGGTCTGTCTTTCATCCTAAGCCATCTGACTTTACGGATACTGGCACGTATGAAGCAATATGCAATTTTATGTAATATGACAGCAAAAACAAGAAAAAATTTATAAAAATCCTCCGTAGGTCAATTCAAATATATGATACTGTATATTTTATTTAATAGCCCGACAATATACATGTTACTGATTGATAACATCCCTTTTTACTATATATAAACATTTATAACTTGAATTTAAAGGCTTAAAAATTTTTTAATAATCTCTTTTATGATAATTGCCTGTATTACGTCTCGATCTGGATTCGTTTCCCCTTCTGGATGGTGTCCTTCTATCCCTTCCCTGTGAAGGTCTTCTGGGTCTGCTATGGTAATCTGGTTCCCTGGCAGTTTCTTCGTTATCTCTGAACTGTGCTATAAGATGCCCGTAATTTATATCGGTATATTCGGTTTCAAGGTTTACATCTATTTTCTCCATTTTTATCTTGTTTCTTCTCTGTATGCTCTGTATAAGAGATTTCTGATCTGCATCGAAAATAGTCATGGCTCTTCCGTTCTTGCCCATCCTGCCTGACCTTCCAACTCTGTGTGCATAGGTTTCAGTGCTATCAGGGGCATCAAAATTTATTATATCCGTTATGTTTGGTATATCAAGCCCACGGGCTGCTACATTTGTTGCCACCAGAATACCTGCGTCCATATGCCTGAAATCGTTTATAGACCTCTCACGGGCGTGTTGCTTCATTCCCCCATGAATCAGTATATTGTTAAATCCAGACCTAGATAGTATAAGATTCAACAGATCACCTGATCTTTGTGTCTTCACAAAAACTATGGCCTTTCTGGAATCGTAATTATGGATATATGACATTAATGTGGAGAACTTGTCAAATTTCTCAGACATGGTATAAAGATGCTGAATGGATTCCGGTATTGCCTCTTCACCACCGGCACTTACAAATTCAGGGGATTTCATAAAGTTCTTTGCCATGGTTTTAACTTCAGAGGGCAATGTTGCAGATAATAATATGGTCTGCCTGTCCTCGGAGGTATATGATATGATTTTCTTTATGTCATCTATAAATCCCATATCCAGCATCAGATCAGCTTCATCCAGTACAAGATATTTGACATGATCAAGTTTTAGATATCCCTGATTATGCAAATCCAATATTCTTCCTGGTGTTCCCACAACAATATCTGACCCAGGAAGTTCATCAATCTGTCTGCTTATTGATGCTCCTCCATAGACCATTGTTGATTTGATATTAGATGGTTTCCCGAATCTTGTTGCCACCCTATATGTCTGTAGCGCCAGTTCTCTTGTTGGCAATACTATTATGGCCTTTATATTCTTTCCTTTCATTGTTTCTATTGCATTCATAACCGGCAACAGATAAGCCGCTGTTTTTCCAGAACCGGTTTTGGATCGGATAATGACATCCTTTCCGCTAAGTACAACAGGGATTGCCTTTTCCTGTATTTCTGTTGGTTCCGTAAACTTCATTAAGCTTAATGATTTCTTTAAATTTTCAGATATATTCATATTTTCAAAACTAGACAATTTTAACACTTCTTTCTATATATGATATTACGATATATAGTTAATTATATCGATATGACTACAATCTAAATTCATGTATAGTCATTTCTGTTCACTATATTTTTCGGAGTGCCATGTAAATAAGCCAGAACATTGTCAAATGCCAGCTCTACTGGAACCATCATGAAGTTTTTTGAAAGTCCGGCAACATGTGGTGTCACAATAACGTTTTCTGGAATACTGCCTGTAATTTCTGGTTCTCCCCACCAGACGTCAGTAAGAAACCATTTATTTTTGTTTTCGTTCAAGAATTGTATCATACCATCCCTGTCTACTATTTCAGACCGTCCAACGTTCACTATTATATCTCCCTTAACCATGGATAGAAAATTATAATCCACCATTCCTCTTGTATATCTGTTTAATGGTAGCGTTATTGCCACTATATCAGAATTCCTGGCAACATATTCACTGTCCTTTGTGAAAATGTCCAGTTCAGGATCTGTTCTTTCCGTTCTTCCCAACCCAATTGTGTGCATTCCAAAGGCTTTGGCACGTTTGGCAATTTCTCTCCCAATGCCGCCGTAGCCAAGAATTCCAATGGTTTCACCATAGAGTGAATTACCAGGTTCTCTTTTATATACCCTATTCTTTATATTTGCATCCGATTGGCATATATTTTTGTATTTTGCCAGAATCAACGCAAAGGCATGTTCGGCCACCGGTATAGACCATGCGTCGGCATTGCTGCATATCTCAATTTTGCTGTCAATCTTCTTGAAGTCCAGATGGTTAACACCTGCCGATATGCTCTGCATGAACACTGTTTTTTTCCCAGGAACAGCCTTTCCAGCAAATACCACTATTTCGGCATCATCTGAAAATCCCCTGACTATCCTGCATCCTGTCCTTTTTTCCAGATCCTCTATGAAATTGTCCGGTATGGACAATCCAGAAAAGTTAGCTTGAAGGCTTATTATCATGAAACTTTAGCCTAAAATGTTATTAATAGTTTACCGGGCAAACTAATATTTTTAGGGCATAATTAATCGGCAATTGCTATAATACGAATTCTAGTTTATACGTAAAGTATTAATAATTAACTTATATATAATTTTATGATAATGAAAGATTCTGAGAGAACAGAATACTTTGACAAAATTGCCATAGAAATCTCAAAAAAGTACAAGGGCAAGATACAGACAATATCGAAAGTTCCAATAACCGGTCTGCAGGATTTTTCTTCACTGTACACACCGGGTATAGCTGCAGTTTCAAAAAAAATACAGGCTGAAAAGGAATTAGTTTACGATCTGACCGGTAAATGGAATTCTGTGGCGATACTTACTGATGGCACAAGAGTGCTCGGAATAGGAAATGTGGGGCCGGAAGCCGCNNGCCGCCATACCTGTAATGGAAGGAAAGGCGCTGCTCTTTAATTATCTGGGTGGTGTAAATGCCATTCCAATACCCCTTGTTGTAAACAACAACGATGAATTTATTGCAGCTGCAAAGGCAATACAACCATATTTTGGAGGATACAATCTTGAAGATATACAGTCACCCAGATGTTTTTTCCTTCTGGAAAGCCTCCAGAAATCAATGGAGATTCCAGTGTGGCATGATGATCAGCTGGGCACAGCATCTATAATTCTTGCAGGAGCCATAAATGCCTTAAGGGTTCTTAACAAGAAGAAAGAGGATGTGAAAATTGTATTCAACGGCGCCGGTGCTGCCAATATAGCTGCCATATATCTCTTCGAAGCTGCCGGTTTTGATAAGGGAAATATAATTGCAATAGATTCAAAGGGGATTATAGAGCCAGGCAGAGAGGATATTGATGCCTTAATGTTCAAAAACCCCTGGAAATATAAAATAGCTCTTGGAACAAACAGAGAAAGGATTAAGGGAGATGCTGCCAACGCCTTTAAAGGCGCTGACATGGTAATATCGGCATCAATTTCCCAGCCCGGAACGATCAAAAATGAATGGGTAGAATCAATGAACAAAGATCCGGTGATATTTGCACTTGCGAATCCACTGCCGGAGATATGGCCCGGAGAAGCCAAGAAAGCAGGTGCCAGAATTGTAGCAACAGGAAGAAGTGATTTCCCTAACCAGATAAATAACAGCATGGTATTTCCCGGAGTTTTCCGTGGAGTTCTTGATGCGAGATCAAAGGGGGTGAATTTCGGTATTATGGTTGCTGCCTCCTATGCAATTGCCGATTTTGTTGAGAATCCCAATGAGGAACATATAGTACCCTCCATGGAGGATTTTGAACTGTTTCCAAGGGTTGCATCTATAGTTGCCAGAAAATGTGTTGAATCAGGGCTTGCCAGAAAAACCGACTCTACGGAGGGATTTTACAGGGAAGCCTCTGAGATTATAAATAACAACAGGAAAGTATACAATAAGTTATTCGATATGTAAGGTGATCAAAAAATGGTTAATATAAGATTAATGGAAAAAAAGGATATAGAGGGAGTAATGGAGCAGCTTTTAAGATTGAAGCATCTCAATGAGGAATTCGACCCACTTCTGAAAGTATCAATAGGAAATGAAAAGGAAATATCTGAAAAACTCACAAAGATTATAGAGGA
>DAUP01000132.1:5189-8894 GCA_002505185.1 Ferroplasmaceae archaeon UBA567
TTCAGGAGCAAGGGAATTGGAATGAAACTGATTGGAAAATTGAAGGAAATTGCAGCACAGAGAAATATAAAAATGGTAACTGCAGAATTTCCATCGCTTAATTTACTTGCCTCCAACTTCTATAAAAGCATCGATTTTAAGGAACTCATAAAAATTTATTCGAAAATTAATTAAAATATTAATTTTTAGTATTCAAGGCAATATATTTTAATATATTTCCAGTTTTGACATAGTTCAGCTCTGCGTTTGTATTGATNNACAATTTCATCACCTTTAAGGTCTGGCAGGGTATCAACCTGTACCGGAACTATTCCCATATCCACAAGATTACTTCTGTGGATTCTCTCGAAACTTTCAGCAATCACGGCCTTTACGCCCAGAAGTGTAGTTACCTTTGCTGCCCAGTCCCTGGAACTCCCTGATCCGTACTGTTTCCCTGCGAATATTACAAGCGGCACATTGTTTTCCTTATANNCCTCCACGGATCATTACTTCATGGTTTCCGCGGCGGGCGCCGAATGTATTCATTTCGTCCACTCCAAGTGATAGAAGGTATTTTCCGGCAACAGAATCCTTAGAAATTGGCCCAGCAGGTGATATATGGTCGGTTGTTATTTTGTCACCGAATATGGCAAATATCCTCCCGTTTTTGATGTCCCTGACAGGTTCCATGTACATCCATGGTGGCATTTTGATATATGAAGAATCACCCTTGAAATTAAACAGTGTTCCTCCCGTTGATTGCATCGATTCCCAGTTGGCATCACCTTTGAAAACATCTGAATATTCATGCCTGTAAACCTCCGGATCCATGGCAAGGTGGAAGTACTCCTTAATCTCTTCATTTGTGGGCCATATGTCCCTTAGGTAAACTGGTTTTCCGCTGTCTGTCCCTATGGGATCTTTTGTCAGGTCAATATCCATTCTTCCTGCTATAGAAAATGCAACTACAAGCATGGGTGATGCCAGGAAGGCACCGGCTATGTATGGATTTATCCTGCCCTCAAAATTCCTGTTTCCGCTAAGCACTGCAAAGGTCTTTACATTGTTTTCCAGAATATCGTTCTGCACCTCTGGGATCAAAGGTCCGGCATTTCCTATACATGTGGTGCACCCGTATCCGACCAGCTCGAATCCTATTTTATTTAGATATTCCATAAGTCCGGCCTTTTCAAGGTATTCTGTTACAACCCTGGATCCCGGGGCAAGGCTAGTTTTTATGGTCTGTGCCGGGACAAGGTGGTGCTGGACTGCCTTCTTTGCAAGCAATCCTGCTCCCAGCAGGACAAAGGGGTCTGATGTGTTGGTACAGCTTGTTATGGCTGAAAGCACAACTGCACCGTTGTTAACCAGTGTTCCATTATTTCCCCCCTTGATTATTTCCTCTATTTTTCCCTTTACGTCCTCTATGTTTACAAGTTCATCTGGGTTCTTTGGTCCCGCAACTGCGCTCTTTATTGCTGAGAGGTCAATTTCAACAGTTTCACTGTATTTCTTTGGGCCATTGTAGAATAGCCCCTGTTCCTTGAAATATTTCTCAACATATTCGGTGTTGCGGTCAGTCCCCTGAAGATATTTCAGTGTCTCACTGTCCACAGGGAAGTATCCAATGGTTGCCCCATATTCCGGTGCCATGTTTGAGATTGTGGCCCTGTCCTGGGCTGTGAGTTCCGAAATATTTCCATAGAATTCTACGAATTTGCCCACAACATTTTTTGACCTGAGGATTTTTGTGATATACAATACCACATCTGTTGGGGTAATGCCAGTCTGCATATTCCCCTTTATATTCACACCCACAACTTCAGGAACATTCATGAAATAGGGTTCATTCAGCATGGAAGCCTCAGCCTCTAAACCACCAACTCCCCAGCCAAGGACACCTATGCCCCCTATCATGGTTGTATGGGAATCTGCACCTATAAGGCTCTCTGGAAATATTTCATCTTTCTCAATTACAGCGACTGAGGATAAATATTCCAGATTTATCTGGTGGACTATTCCATGTCCTGGAGGAACAATCCTTACATTTTTAAATGACTGCTGTGACCATTTCAGGAAATCATACCTTTCCACATTTCTATTGAATTCATCTTTCATGTTCAGTATTATAGGCTCATTGCCCCTGAAAGAATCAACTATTATGGAATGGTCTATCACAAGGTCTGATTTAGTTGCAGGATTAACGTCATCAGGATTTAATTTATTTTCCCTGTAATACTCCCGCATTGCTGCCAGGTCAACAAGTATTGGAACACCAGTATAATCCTGGAAAATCACCCTGGAAGGTTTGAATGCCATTTCAGACCCCGATTTTAGCTTTGCAATATTCTCTATGGAACGATCATCAATGTCCACACCATCATAGTTTCTTAAAACATTTTCAAGCATGATTTTAAAGGAATATGGGAGGCTATCAATATCATACTTTCCCGCAAGTTGTGACAGTGGATAGTATTTAAGGTTCCGACCGTTTATGTTAATTGTTTTATGCTGTATATTCATAAATTGTAAGGCAAAGATGCTATTTTAATATTTTTATGAAGCAATTATTATCTTAACAATTTTATATGTGGCCGATAGCTTTCAGACTTCCAAAAGGAACAGATACAAACACGCTCAACAAATTTGTAAGGGGCCTCTATGGACAGGATTCAAAATTATGGGCCGAGAAGTGCAAGTTCCATAGAAATGGGATACTGGAAGAGATCCAATTCAGGAAGTTCATAATGGGAGTGATAATAATACAGGATCTGGAGAAAATTATATCATACCTTACTAAGTATAAGGCCGAATACTATATGGGAACTGTCACCTACGCTCCGGAAAGTGATGCTGACAGGGGAGTATGCTAGGGGAATATTGTTCCAAAGTCACCGGCAAAGCAAGACTTTTATATCAACAATTCATTGTAGTTTTATGCAACTTACCGTTTCAGAATTGAGAAAAATAATCCAAAATTTCATGAAAGAACAATTTGAGGTTGAAAAATTTAGGATAAATTCTGCAATTCCAAATGAGACGAACAAAACTTGGACATTGCTTATTTCATACAATATGGAAATTAGTCAGTCAGTTGAATTTCATGATCTGAAGTTAGAGCCCAAACTCAGCCTTGCTAAATCATGCTTTGTTATAATTGATGATGAAAAAAAGCAAGTTTATTGGTGGTACGAAGCTTAAAGAGTTTAAGTAGAATGGGTATTATTACTGAAATCATAGAGATAGTTCGAACCAACGCTTCTAAAAAAGTTGAGGCACTCATTGATACTGGCGCTGAAGGCAACTATATTAGCGAAAGAAGTTCTAAAGAATTTGAAAGGATAGGGATATCGGGCCTTCGTGAAACATACGTGTCCGTCGCCGGATCAAGAGAAAAAGAATTAAAGTTTGCCTTCATATTTAAGGAAGTTAAAATGCTTAACGCAATGTTATCTGAACCAGAGTTTATCATTCTTGACGGAATCGATTATGACGCAATAATTGGAGTGGAAGTATTACAAATAATGGGTTTATCAATTGATATGAGAGCTGACCGACTAAAGTGAATTTTTTTNNTCCTTTTTATTCTATTGACGTACCGATAAATTCCGGGAAATGTGATGTATTAGTGAGATCACAGTTCACCTCCATATTAATAGATACTAAAAATTGCATCATCCGATTTTAGCAAAATCTTAATCATTTTTGTCCAGTGAATCATAG
>DAUP01000062.1:0-140 GCA_002505185.1 Ferroplasmaceae archaeon UBA567
AATTTTTATAAAATATTTATATTATAAATTGAAGCACTGAAATTCCACCGTATCTGGTACTTATTCAAAAAATTTTATGGTTTATATGTACATTCTGGTAGACATGGCTATAATATTCATTAAACCCTTTCAATGAGAAG
>DAUP01000062.1:261-514 GCA_002505185.1 Ferroplasmaceae archaeon UBA567
GAAAGGTTGTTTTTCTTTAAAAGTTTCTCTGTAGCTGGTACTGGCCCATGTCCCATTATCGTTGGATCGACGCCTGCAGCTGCGTAGTCTATAACTCTTGCAAGTGGTTTTAATCCGTACTCTTTCATTTTTTCACCAGACATAAGCATTAAAAGTGATGAGCCGGAGGTAAGTGGAGGAGAGTTACCAGCTGTGACTCTGCCATTTTCCTTGAATGCAGGTTTAAGCTGCCTCATCTGTTCAAGTGTTGTAT
>DAUP01000062.1:655-20348 GCA_002505185.1 Ferroplasmaceae archaeon UBA567
TCATATGCTCCATTCCACCTGCAAGGACTATGTCTGAATTTCCAGTTTGGATTTCCATGGTTCCTATTGTTATGGCATTAAGTGAGGATGAGCATGCCCTGTCTATGGACATTGATGGAACACTAACAGGCAATTCTGATAGAAGCACCTGATGCCTGCCACCATAAGTCCAGTTTTCACCAGCCTGTATGGCACACCCAGTAATCACGTCTCCTATTTCCTCAGGAGTTATTCCCGTATTCAAAGAATCCCTTATAAGCTTTGAAAATAAAACATCCATTGAAACTCCATTATATACATCCCTGGAAGGATTATCGGGTTTAGCCCTGGAAAATGGAGTCCTTTTGTAATATGTTATGTAAACATCTTTCATCTCAATCCCTCACCGTATTTTACCAGTTTAACCTTCTTTGTGTTTATATTCATCTTCTTTTCTCCTCCTTTTACAACGATTGATTTTCCAGGTATGTATCTCTCAGATCTAACTTCTGTCTTTCTTTCATATTTTCAAAGATTTCCCGTAAAAAGGGTCAATGACGTAGATCATTTTTAAATTCAAAATCTGCATATTTCTCACATTAATTCAAGGGTAAGGGTATGTCCTCCTCCACCGCCATGGCATATGGTTGCAAGACCTGTTTTCATATGTCTGCTCTGAAGTGCATTGATCAGAGTAACAATTATTCGGGAACCGCTATTTCCAAGAGGATGGCCGATAGCAATTGCACCACCGTTCACATTGAACCTGTCCTTTTCCACTCCAAGCTGGTCTCTCACTATAATGGATGCCACTGAAAAAGCCTCGTTGTGCTCAACCAGATCATAGTAATCTATTTTTTTGTTTTGCTTCTCAAGAAGTTTCTTTGTGGCAGGTATGGGAGCTTCAACAAAATCTCTGGTATCCATTGAAGCTGAGCTGTAACCTGTAATTTTCGCAACCGGTTTTAATCCGTATTCATTCAGTGCTTTCTCTGAGGCCAGCATCAATGCGGAAGCACCGTCTGATAGCTGTGAAGAGCTACCAGCCGTAAGTATTCCATTTCTGTCGAATGCAGGATTTAATTTTGCCAGATCCTCCATGGAGGTCTTCCTGATGCCTTCATCCTTTTCAAGATTGTCAAGTTTCACAATTTCCTTTGCAAATTCCCCAGATTCCGTCGCCCTGATAGCCCTGTTCTGGCTTTCCACAGAAAATTCATCTGTCTGGGTTCTGGTTATACCGTATTTTTTGGCGGAACGCTCCGCCGAAACACCCATATGGTCTCCGTAAATGGCATCAACAAGTCCATCAACAAGCATTGAATCCTCTATTTTCAAATTTTTGTACAGAAGCTGTTTTGGACCCCACCTGAATTCGGGGGGCATCATAAGGGGAGAATTGCTCATATTTTCAAATCCTCCTGAAACAATAATATCGTGTTCTCCAAGCATAATCTCCCTGGCAGCATTTTCAGTAGCCAACATTCCGGAAGCACATACAACATTTACTGTATTTTTTGTCACTTCTGGTTTGAGCCCTGCATAAAAAGCAGCCTGTCCTGCAGGATTTTGACCAACATTTGCCTGGATGACATTGCCCATTATAACCTCCTCTATGAGGTCTTTATCTATGCCTGAATCCTGTATCACGCCCTTAATCGCAGCTGCACCAAGCTCAGTCGCCTTGATTTTTGAAAGTGATTTCCCGAATTTTCCTATAGGTGTACGTTTTGCAGAAACAATATATACATCTGACATATTTTCCATATAACCCATGGCTTTATGTATTTTACCTTCGTCTATTGGCGATTATAGGAAAATTTAATAATAACTAAATTATGTGAACAGAATGTCAGATCAAAACAGCGAGGATTCTAATCAAGAACAGAACTTTTCCCAGAATATGGAAAATACAGCGGGGCCAGAGACAAATAACCAGAATCAGCAGCCTGTTAATGTTCCTCCGGAAAAGCCCAAATCCAATGTTAAACTTTACATAGAAATTGGAATAATAATAGTAGGTATTATCTTAATGATAGTTGCATCAGTGCAGATAAAGAGTATAGCCCATGTAAAATGGAATGAATTCAGTGAGATTGCATTGCCCCTCAGTATAGTATTCATTGTATCCCCAGCATTTCTCTATTTCAAGAAATTGAGATCATTAAAACCCGGGCTTACAATACTTGTTATTGTGATAATAGGAATAGTGCTGCTTTATTACCTTCTTGTCCCATACAAGATGTTCGTGGTGCATTTCGGACTTCTGGGAGATGTCATAGTTGAATATTTGATAGGATTGTTCTTCATATTATTCATGGTATCACATCTTACCAAGGTTCATCTCATGAAAAACAAAAATTAACGAAATTTTTCAATATATTTTCTTGCCTCATGCAATGCTATGAAAACGGCTTTCTGTGGATCATTCTCATATATTATTTTTCCATCATTATCCTTTGTCCTGATCTGTAGATCTCCAATGGATACAACGCTTTTTCCCTCTGATATTGCGAAGGCTGCCTCTGATGTAGTTCCGGAATAACCTTCAATGGCAATTATTGCATCAGATGCTCTTATAATAAAGAAATTTCTCAAATACCCGATACCAGTAGGCATGGCTATGGATAGATATTTATTTCCTTCCATCCGGTTTTCTCCGGGAATAATGCCAACAACCATGCCATTATTGTCGTATACCCCGTGGGAAACACATTCCATTATACCCTCCTTTCCTCCACAGAATACAGCACAATTATTTTCGGCAAGATATTTTCCCACATCATATGCTATATTACAATATTTTTCATCTGCAAAACTTCCGCCAATTACCCCAATGTGATATCCGTACATAATAATACAGTATTAAAAAGTATATAATTATTTGATTTTCGATATGTAAAGCGTTAAATCTCTAACCGATTTCACATAGGCAATTTCCCCCTTCTGGAAAGTCTCACTGGGATCGTCAGGAAGAGCCCGCCATATCTGTGAATCTACAGCTATCTCATAAAAATTGTTCTTTAAGGTGGATTTTATTTCTCCAGTTTTTCCAATGAGCGAATCCTTTCCAGTTGCTGGCTTTACCCTGAAAGGATGTCTCAGCCAGAATCTGGAAAACCATGCGCCAATAAAAAATGCCACTATTGTATCAAGTATGTAACCTATTATTATTATCTGCCCCATGTAAAATCAATCTGATTATAATATATTAATATTGAGATTCCAGCAAATACCAAATATATTTTAGATAGCAGTCGATTATATATCTATGTCTGGAAAAAATATACTGATTGCAGGAATCGGGGAATTGGGGAAATCTCTTAGTTACGATCTCCTTCTGCAGAACAACCATGTTATAATAAATTCAAGAAATCAGGAAAAACTCAAAGAGATTGTTTCGGAGTATTCCATTTACGGCAGTATTCGTTCTATTGCAATGGAATTAAAGGATGAAGAAAGCTGCAAGGCACTTATTGACAGTGCATCCAGATATTTCAAATCCCTTGATTCACTGGTTGTAATGGTAGGCGGATTTGTGGAAGATTCCATTGAGGGGCTAGAAGGGCTGGATCAGATGATATTGAACCATCTGAAAATTCCACTTTATCTTTCAAAATACGCAGTAAAACACATGGCATATGGGTCTTCCATAATTTTCATTAGTAATTCTTCAGTATCAACAAAAAACAAAACAAACCTTCTTTCATATTCCATTTCAAAGTATGCACTGGAAAAGGCTGCAAAGACGATGGCTGTCGAGCTGCTTCAGAAAGGTGTCAGGGTAAATGTGATTGCGCCGGAATACATAAAACAGAGTTTTGAAATAGGAAGAGATTATTCGAAAATGAGGAAGTACGGAGACTTAGAAACACCTCCGGAAGACATATCAAATGTGATCGATTACTTAATTGAAGGGAAGTCCTCATGGATAAATGGTGCTGTGATACCGGTCGATGGGGGACATAGCTTGAAATGAACCCCGGTAAATTAAATGAAAGGGTAATTTCATGCAGAAAATGCGCAAGATTGGTTGAATACAGAAATAGCATGGGCATTCCTAGAAGATACTCTGGCGAAAACTACTGGAATAAACCTATCACAGGTCACGGAGATATAAATGGTAGAATTCTTGCTGTGGGGCTTGCACCTGCCTTCAATGGGGGCAACAGAACAGGCAGAATTTTCACAGGGGATAAAAGTTCGGATTTTTTAATATCTTCAATGTATGAAGTTGGTCTTACAAATATTCCCACATCGGAAAGAACCGGTGATGGGCTGGAATATAATGATATGTATATTACACTGGCACTTAGATGTGCTCCACCGGACAATAAACCACTTAAAAGCGAACTTGAAAACTGCAGGGGATTTATTGAAAATGAAATTAGGCTTATGAAAAATCTGAAAGCCATACTGTCCCTTGGAAAGATAGCCTTTGATTCTGTAATAAACGACTTTAAATCCAGGGGTATAAGAATTTCTGGCATTAGGTTCTCTCATGGCACGCACTACGATATTTCTGGCATAAGGGTATACTGTTCATACCATCCGAGTCCAAGAAATGTGAATACAGGACTCCTGAAGAAGGAGGATTTCATATCCTTATTAAGGGAGATCAGGAATTATGTCGATTGATTATTCTTTTTTATGGTATATCCACCTGTCATTTTCCAGATGCATGTATCCACCATTGCGCAGGTAAACCCTTATTACCTTATGATAGCCAGATTCAATTTCCTCAAAATTATGCCTGCAGATTCTGCTTCTCTTTATAACCTTCCTGGCACAGTCCATCCTCGCCCCACATTTATTAAGGGCTTTTCTAAGGTTTGTGATGTTATCCTTTTCATTTTTCAATTTCTGTTTTTCTTTGGTCAGATATCCCGGTTCAAACCGTTCCCTGGATGAATGTTTTCTTTTTCGTACGAATGTTGATTTTTTGGGGATAAACATTCCTTTTCTTGGTGATACTGCCATATCATTAACAATGAAAAAATAATATTAAAATTTATGTTTGTTTTACTGGAAAATAATGATTTTTAAAATTTAATAATTATAATATTTTATGAGTTTATCAATTCCCTCATCAAGTGAAACTTTAGCTTTGAACCCTATTTTCTCCTCTGTCTTTTTGATATCAGCCAGTGTGTAGTAAACATATGTGTCCTTCATAGGATTTTCAATGTATTCTGGTTTTATCTTTTTGCCAAGATGCTTGTTTAGTATCTGTACAAGTTCATTTAAGGTATAATTTTTTCCAGTTCCCACGTTGTAAACATTGAATTTTTTGTTATTTTCGGCAGCAAGAATAAGTGCATTTACAAGGTCTTCAATGAATACAAAGTCTCTCTTCTGCTCTCCGTCACCATACAATACCGGTGAAATATTGTCATGCATTGCCCAGAGGAACTGAGAAATGAGATTTGCATATATTTTCTTAGATCTTTCATTGTAACCATATACTGAGAAAAATCTCATTCCGGAAACGTCCATGCCATATAGATTGCAGTAAAGGTTGGCTATTCTCTCCATTGCTATTCTGGCTTCTGTATAATAGTCAGATACTTTTGGTATGACATCCTCTTTCTGTTCCTTTATACCGTTATAAATGGACGATGTTGACGCATAAACTATTTTTGAATTGTTCTTTTTTGCATATTCCAGTACAGTTATAAGGTCATCTATAGCATTTGCCATTAAATGGGGGTTGTTCTTGTACATTGGGGATGATGAATATATACCTATGTGGAAAATATAATCAGGATTTATTTCGTAGTCGTTTATATTCTTTACCCTGTCCTTGATAAATTCCACCCTTTCTATTGAGTCCCTGAGGTTGTGTACAGATCCAGTCTGGAGGTCATCAAGTGCGTAGACATGGTTATCCTTTGACAATGTATTTACTAAATTAGACCCTATGAAACCTGCGCCACCGGTGACAAGTATTTCCTTGTTCTTAATTGACATATGGGGTAATCATTAGTACATATAAATAAGTTTTTTATTCCGGTTTTTTTCTGCTTATAATATGACATGTTATGATTCCACCCAGATATATTTAAGTTTAGTTTGCAATGGAAGTACATGGATGTCCGGATTGTAGAAAATTCATCGGAGATAGAAGATTTCATGGAAATTATCAAATCTGCCTGGCATAGTGATACTGTCATATATGGATTTAAGGATACCATACATTCAATGGCATATCATGGTGGATTAGTCCTCGGGGCATGGGATGGAGGTAAATTAATTGGAATGAGTTTTTCTTATCCCGGATATAAACAGGGTTATACATATTTATATTCTCATATGACCGGTGTCATTGACCAGAAAAAATACTCAGGAGCAGGTTATATGATGAAAATGAAGCAAAAGGAGCTTGCCCTTGCTTACGGTTACAGGATGATAGCATGGACATTTGATCCCGTAATGAGCCTCAACGGATATTTCAATATAGGCAAGCTTGGCGCAGTGTCAAGGAATTATCTGGACAATTTTTATGGTACCATGAATGACGGTATTAACAGAGGGCTTCCAACGGACAGGCTGGTTGCCGAATGGCATATAAAGGAGCATTACAATGTGAATTACGAAAACCCACAGTTCATAAATTACGTGGATGGTTATAATTTGGAATTCGTTGAAAAAGCAGAAAAGGAAGTGATAGGGATAAAAATTATCCGGGATTTTTATGAGTTCAAAAAAACGGATCTTGATAAGGCAGTTAAAACAAAGTTGATGCTGAGACAGAAGTTTCACGAAATCTTTTCAGCAGGTTATGTTCTGATAAATTTTGATAAAAATAACAATGCCTATATTTTTAAAAAAAATTATAAATTGACAGAAAAAAATATTTTTGACTGATTATGGCAGATCCCAGTCCGGGTCTGTCTGAACCTTTCCCAGTGCAGCCTCTAGCTGTATCCTCTTTTCCACAGATGCTACCATTTTCCTTACATGCGTAACTGCATCGGGGTTAACTGATATGTCATCTATTCCGGATCTCACAAGGAAATCAACAATTTCATCATACTGTGACGGTGCCTGGCCGCATATTGAAACTATTTTTCCGTCTCTATGTGCTATTTTTATTAGATATCTTATTGCCCTCTTTATTGCAAGGTCACGTTCATCAAACATTGAGCTCATTTTCCCATTATTCCTGTCAGAACCAAGAAGAAGCATGGTAAGATCATTTGAACCTATAGAATATCCATCAACATACTGATTGAATTTGTCCGCAAGGATAATGTTGCTTGGTATCTCAGACATAAGAAACAGCTTGAAGTCCTTTGTCCTTTCCAGTCCGTTGTCCTCCATAATTTTTACCACTTTTTTCAATTCCTCCACGGTTCTAGTGAATGGTATCATTACCCATAGATTTTTTAAAAGATATTCATCTCTTGCCTTTTTTATGGCCTTAAGCTCAAGCTTAAATGCCTCTTTATAGCGGTCATCATAATATCTTGAAGCACCCCTCCATCCCAGGAGTGGATTGTCTTCCTCAGGTTCAAATTCCTTTCCCCCCTTCAGGCTCTGATATTCGTCAGATTTGAAATCGGAAAATCTCAGAACAACTGGCCTTGGGGCAAAATCCCTGCAGACCCTCGCCAGCTCTGAGGATAGTTTGTCCACAAAATATTCACCTCTTCCACTTTTTATCAAAGAGAGGGGATGTTCACCTATTTCCGCCCATATGAATTCTTCCCGCATAAGTCCTATTCCGTCGGATGGAAGCTTTGAAACTTTCTCAGAGAGCTGTGGTTCACCCATGTTTACCAGAACCTTTGTTCCAGTTATTATNNGGTATACAAGGCCATTTTTTGCATCGATTGTAATAGTCTCTCCATCCTTTAGAACCTCTGTAGCCTTTTTCCCGAAGGATGATGTACCGACTATGCATGGTACTCCAAGTTCTCTGGATATTATTGCGGCATGGCATGTAAGCCCACCTTCATCTGTAACTATGGCTTTGGCCTTTCCCATAATGGGCACCCAGTCAGGTGCGGTCATCCTGGTTACGAGTATGTCACCATCCTTGAATTTCTCCATTTCATCTACCGAGAGCAATACCTTGGCAACACCTGCAATCTTCCCAGGAGACGCAGGCAATCCCTTTAAAATAACATCATTTTCATCCGCTTCTTTTTCCTGCTGCACTTTTTCTCCACCCCTGTTATTCTCGTTCCAGACAGTTTCAAATCTTGCCTGTAAAACATATATTTTATGGTCAAAGGAATCCTTTGCCCATTCCACATCCATGCTGTTTCCATAATGCTTCTCCAGCTGAAGGCCGTAATTGGCAAGATGAATAATTTCCTCATCTGTTAGTGACTGCCTGTTTGCCATTTCTTTTTCAACTACCAGCTCTTCAGTACCACCTGTTTCTAGGCATTTCAGCATCTTGTTCTTGTTGGTTATTATCTTATTGGTTATCTTCATTGTAGCCTTATCCACATAGTATGTATCCGGAGTAACCACACCTCCAACTATATATTCTCCCAAACCGTAACTTGACTCAATAATTATTTTGGAACTGTCCCCAGTAGAGACATCAACAGTGAACATAACTCCGGAAACCTCAGAAAATAGCTGCTTCTGAACAGCCACGGCCAGGGAAATATTGAAATGCCCGAAGTGTTTCTTTTCCCTATAATATATCGCTCTTGGACTGAAAAGGCTTGCATAGCATGCTTTTATGTTCTGGACTACATCGTCCTCTCCATGTATATTAAGATATGTGTCCTGTTCTCCAGCAAAGCTTGCGTCTGGAAGATCCTCTGATGTGGCGGATGATCTAACGGCAACGTATATATTTTTTTCCCTGTCAATGAGCTTGCGGTAATAATCCCTGATCTCATGAGCCAATAGGTCATTAAACTGTGCATTAAGGAAAAGCTGTCTGATTTCTTCACTTGCCTCTTTCAATTTTTTTGAATCGTCTATATCTGTTTTTTTTATTATATCAAGAATCTTATCATCCAGATCGTTCTCCCTAATAAATTCCTTGTAGGCATAACTTGTTGTGGAAAATCCATTGGGAACAGGAATAGTTTTCAACCTTACCATTTCGCCAAGGTTGGACGATTTCCCTCCAACAATGGGCAAATCCTCCTTTGATATCTCACTAAACCACAGTATTCTGGCACTGATTTTATCTGTCATTGATTAAATATTTTTTTTTGATATTTAACTACTACCCATAATAATAGCAATTTTTCGTCAATCCACGTAGATAATATATAGTGAAAGTTTCTAAAATTTTAATCTGTATGTTACTTTATTCATTTTAATTGATTCAAAATGCCATATTTTTAATTGTTTTCAACATATTTCCTATAAATTTATTATAGGATACATTAAAACAAAAGTTTTAAATAAAATAATTGTATAGAATAGGAGGCTGATTATATTCATTAAATGCAAAAATTTTAACTAAGAGGGAAACATAGTCAGCTATGTTGGAAGACAAATTTGTAACAATTAATGATGCAAAAATACATTATATAGAGGATGGTGAAGGTTTTCCCTTTATCATCTGCCATGGCGCCAGATTTAATGCACGAACATACGAAGAAACAGGAACAATACAGGCAGTAGTGGACTCGGGATTCCATGCTATGTCCATTGATTTTCCCGGTTATGGGAAATCTGAGAATCTTGCCATGGAGATGTCTACCTTCATTTCCAGCTTTATCGATGCACTAAAACTGGAACCCGTTGTTATACTTGGTGCATCCATGGGTGGTGAGGCAGTCACAGGCTTTGCAACCAAGTATCCAGACAAAGTGAAGGCATTAATCCTCGTTGGAGCAGTGGGAATTGCTGAATTTGAATCTGATTTAAGCAAACTTGATGGAAAGCCCATGCTCCTTATTTGGGGAAAAAATGATTCAATTTCAGCTCCAGGAAATTATGAATTGTTGATGCGGTACAATCAATCTGCCGAATTTTCCAATATAGGAAGACAGCATGCATGTTATCTTGATGACAGCAAGGGGTTCAATGAAAGAATTAAAGAATTCCTTGCAAAAATCAAATAACAATTCTATCATATAAAATGTCTGAGAAATGGAACTATATCAAATTTGATTCCAAAGTCATTTATAGTTCTTTTTACGGATTTTAATGCCAATATATTCTCAACTTTTATCACATCCCCTTTCTGTATATTAGAAACCATTGAAGACAATTTATTATAATATCCAAATTTCTTTCTAATTTTCTCCTGGTATCTGATACCAACATCATCGGCTTTATTTATTTTTAGACATTCATATAGTATTTCCGCACTTTGAAGTGACGGGACAATGCCCTCACCAGTAATTGGAGAGACAGTTCCGATTGCTTCTCCAACACCAATCACATTTCCATGGTAAACATTTTCAAACATTGGTGCCATCCTGATATTTCTTGAGGTAACCTTTATTTTCTTATACTTTCTTACCAATGAAAAATCCTCTTCCGACAAAGTTCCTACGCCAATATGAAAATTTTTCCCTAATGGGAAACTCCAGAAATAGCCCCTTCCTCCAGGCAAAAAATAAAAATAAAAATCTTTATAATCTGAACGTTCAGTCAGGTATTCCAGCGTTTTATACTGGACATCGCCTATTTTGTGGCCAATGTACGCCCTTGAAATGCCTGTAGCGTCTATTATAATATCATCATTTTGCACCCTCAACAGCTCAGTGTGAATATTTTTACGTGCATCAGCCTCCAGTGAGTTTTTATCAAATGTGCACAACCCTGAAGACTGCAATGTTTTCCCGGCAAAATTGTTCCCGGTGAATGTAATATCACCTGCTCTGTTCAGTATATAATCCTCAAAATCCATATTTATTCTGGACATATATTCAGATATTTTGAACTCATTTGTTGCGTAACCACATGGAATATAGTATTTTTCTTTTCTGGGATCGTATGCACTGACATCAAAACCGGCGTTTTTTAGCCTGTGATAGAGGTATGTTCCAGATATTCCAAGCCCAGCAATTTTAATCATGCATTCAGCAATTACAATAAATACTTAAACTATTCATAATAGGGCAAATTTTCTGATTATAACCTAAAAGTGTTGATATTTGTGTTTGAAATTAGAATTTTTTAATAATTTATCCACCTATATTTCATACAAAGAATTATATATTGAATAATATATATTCTACTATGGTAAATGCAAAAAAACAGCTGGAAGATTTCCAGGAACAAATCCAGAAAATGCACATGGGCATGGAAAAAATTCAGAAAGACAATCAAGAATTAACATCCCAGATTGACACTCTTAATGATAAACTGGCGTCATGCCAACAAAGGGAGGAAGAGTTAAAAAACCAGAACGAATCTCTTAACAAATCCCTTCTTGACGCCAATGAGGCACTGGAGGCCGCAGGTAAACAAAACCAAAATATGCAGCTGGAACTGGAAGACAGAAATACGGAATTGGAAAATAACAGGACAATTATCCAGTCATTGGAGCAAAAAATTGAGATGCTAAGGGCAGAAAATGGGCAACTTAAGGATGATATGGAGAATAGGGGTGCTTCCAGTCAGGATTCGATTTTAAAACTAAATGAGGAAATTACTAAAAATATGAAATATATTTCTGAACTTGAGGTAAAAACTAAACAGATGGAGAATAACATAAGGGAACTTTCAATGGCAAATAGGGAGCAGGCATCAAAAATCGTTTCTCAGCAAAATGAACTGAAGGGAAAGAATTCCAATATAAATGAGTTGGAAATGCATAACTATGAACTTAACATGGAAATCAGAACGCATGAAATAAATGAAAAGAGTTTAAAGGATACATTAGAATTATTAAATGCAGCGAATGATAATTTCAAGGCATTGCTGGAAAAATACCGTTTTCTTCTGGAAAGTAATATGACCGTGAGAAAACGCTCTATAACAACCAAAAAATCTATGAAGACAAAGAAAAGCAGTCCATGAAGCAAGTTTAAAAGGAATACTGGNNTGTCAGTGAAACAGGAAGCCTCAATGTTTTAGCATGAGGTAGCTCACTTAACAAGTCTTATTGTCTTCGCCCATAAAAGTGATAACTTTATTTCTCCATTTTCATTGGATATCACTGTGTTATTATCCGGAATAATTTCTATCTCCGTACCGGGATACATGCCCAGGTCTGCCAATTTTTTCAGTATTTCTGTATCTTCATATACAATTCTGTTCAGCTTGTATTTTCCAGGCGTGGCCAGCCTTGCATTTACATCTTTCACATCATAATTTCTGTATATCATATTTCCATGAGGGCATGTGTGTGGGTTTCCAAGATTTTTGGCGAATGATTCAAAGTATCTGTCATCTATAGTATGTTCTAAATTCATTACTGCGGAATGGGAATATTCCCATGGGACTTCCAGCATTTTTACAGCAAAAACCTCTGAAATTCTATGTTTTTTAATTACAGGAATCACCATGGTGTATCCCTCTGTTGTCAGGTATATGTTTCTGTTGTCTTTCCTTATAAGGTGTTTCTTCTCCAACTTCGACAGATATTCTGAAACCGTAGCCATTGACACACCAAGGTCCTTACTGATCTGATTTTCATTCGCAGTGCCAAAAGCTTCACATAGAGAAAAAATAGTTTTAACGTAATCCTCCTCATTATTTTTAAAATTCATATATATAAATTCGGTATACCTAATTAAATTTTTGTATTATATCTATTTTATTAATTTGCCAGTAAGCTCATTCAATAACATAAATCTTTTATTTATATTTTATTTTAAAAGATTAAATTAATATAACATTTAATTATCCAATATTGATAGAAATGTTACAGATAGGAGACTCAGCACCTGACTTTGAAACGGATACATATTTTCCGGAAAAGAAAGAGATTAAGAAGATTAAGTTGTCAGACTATAGGGGAAAATGGGTAATATTGACATTTTACCCAGGGGATTTTACATTCGTCTGCGCAACAGATATTGAAGCCCTTATGGGATCATATGACAAATTCCTGAAGGAAGGGGCCCAGGTTTTCGGCATCAGTGAGGATTCCGTATTTTCACACAAGGCATGGTGCGACACATCCCCAAGGGTAAGCAAAAGCAAGATACCGCTGATAGACGACTATACAAAGGATATAGCAAAGAACTACGGGTTCCTTGACTCAAAGGGCTACCAGGCACAGAGGGGGTTAGTGATTATAGATCCCGAGGGTAAAATACAGTATGAAGCATTGTTCAATGATGGTCTTGGTAAAGATGTAAGACATATATATGGTGCATTCATGGGATTGAAGGTACTGCATGACACCCCTGAAGGCGAAGGGCATATGTGTGCAATCCCGGCAGACTGGACTCCCGGAGAATCTCCGCTGGATATAAATATAGTAAAAGACATAGGAAAGTTATAATTTTTTTATTTTTCAATATAAATATTTATTTATGTTATTACAATAAACCTATATGACTGGTGATGAATTATTTGATAAACTCTCGAAGTTTGGGTTATCGCCGTATGAAATCAAAGTTTATAAGACTCTTTTGCTGAACGGGCCACAGACATCCACATCAATAGTGTCAACCGCAGGTGTTCCACAACCAAGAGTTTACGATCTTTTTAATAATCTCCTGAACAAGGGATTGATAGAGATCAGCCCAGGAAAGAAAAAAATATACAGGGCAGTTCCTGTGGATATCGCACTGAACAGGATCATTAATGAAATGACGACATATAAGGATGAACTTTCAGAATATGTAAAGGTCACAGAACCAGAGAATACCAAATATAACCCCTATCTATGGTACATGGATAATGCAAATCTTATCAGGGAACAGATGAAAAATATGATCATCAATGCCGAAACTGAAATTATAGTATCATTACGGCTTCCTCTCTTGAAATATTTGGATAAATATATACTGGATGCTGCTGAAAGGGGAATTTCTGTAATACTGACAATATTCCCGGATTCTGACAGATATGATATTGTGGAACTTGTTAATAAGGTGGTGATAAAGAGAAGACCTGGTATTTCTCCAGAAATAATGATTAAGGACAGGGATGAAGCAATAGTATATGTGGATAATATAAGCACAAAAACAAAATATGCCATAGATTTTCAGGAGGAAGAAATGATTCACATAATCAATTATTATTACTATAATATTGTATGGAAACCATCAATTTACATCTCAAAGTTCCAGATAAAAAATAACTGGGAATTTAAAACTTCATGGATATCATGTGAGGCAATCAATGTCTTCATGAATAATGGATTTAAACTGACCGGGCAGGTTATAGGTGGCACACAAAATGGTGAAATTGATGTCAGTGGAAGTATAAAAGGAACTGATGTAATTCCTGGATACAAGAATTCATTTTTAATAGAAACTGATGAAAGAGTATTCACAGTTGGAGGGAGACTTACCCGTATCGAGGATATTAGGCTGGAAAAATTTAGGTTGAATGCTGAAAAAATTCCCGGTAAATAATTTCTTTTTCTCTGACTTTTAATATACTGGATGATAATTGAAAATATCAAATATTTTAAATTGAATAAGATTATTCTGGTTTAATATGCAATTTAATGCCTCTGTTGTTATCCCTGCCCTGAACGAGAAGGAAAATCTTGGCAAGCTTATACCCGATCTTAAAAAAGATAATATTTCATTCATATATATTATAGACGACAATTCCACAGATGGTACTGCCGATCTGATTAAACAGTTTCCAGACGTTCATTTTCTTTTCAGGAAGGGAAGGTTGGGACTTATAAGCGCTGAGATAGATGGGATGAGATTAACCGCTTCTGAGTATGTTGTTGTGATGGACGCTGACCTTTCCCACAGGCCAGAGGATATTCCAGGAATGGTAGAGCAGGCTATAAACACATCATCTGATCTTGTCATAGGTTCCAGATATACTGACAGTGGAATAACCAACGATGAATTTATTCGAAAAATAATAAGCAGGGGTGCAAATTTGCTTTTCAGGCTTTCCTTTGGCATAAATCTCCATGACTGCACATCTGGATTTAGGGTGTACAGTAGAAAAGCATGTGATTATCTGGGAAAACAGGTTGACATAGAAAATGGTTATGTGGGCCAGGTTGATATTGTGAATCGGCTCACACATCATGGATTCAAGATTACCGAATATCCAGTGGTATTCGTCAAGAGAACTGAAGGCAAATCAAAGCTTAAAATGCGAGAAATAGTAAATTTCTTTCTCTTTGTGATTTATAATAAAAAAATATTCAAACTTATAGTTAGCCTGTTTTCACTTACCATACTGATGGTTATTCTTTCATTTGTCCTGATCCGTTTTGTCTAATCCAAGACTGGCAGATATTAGTATGGGATCCCATACCGGTCCGTACTCAGGTTCATAACCCAGATCATCGTAAAGCAGGTCATACAATTTCATATGTCCCCATATTGCCGTGGCTATTACGTTGAGCCTCCATGCAGCGTTGTCCTTTCCTATAATTTGCCCACCAGCAATTTCCCCGGTATTTTTATTATAAATTATCTTTAGGAATATATCGGAACCATTCAGATAGTTAGATTTACTCTTTGCCTTTATGGAAACGCTTCCATAATTAATTCCCAGTTTTGCTGCAGTATTTTCATTTATTCCGGTGTATCCTACCTGGTATCCCATTACATTTATAATGGTAGTTCCAAGTGCCCCCGGAAACACCCTCTTATTCCCGAATATGTTGATTCCTATGGTTCTCCCCATCTTATTTGCAATCTGTGCAAGTGGATAATAATCAGAAGATCCGGTAACAATATTTTTTGTAGCCACATTGTCTCCGGCGGCATAAATATCGGGATCAGATGTCTGCAAAAACTCATTCACACTTATAAGTCCATTTGCGGTGAGTTTCAGTCCTGCTTTTTCTGCAAGTTCAGTTGAAGGTTTTATTCCTGTGGCAGATATAACAAGTTCTGTATTGAATGTACCTCTACTTGTGGTTACAGAATAATTTCCCGGAGAACCGGATATTGCTGTGGGAACTGAATTATATTCTATTTCTTTCCCATTTCTACTTAGAATATCTGTAAGTATATTTCCCATATCCCTGTCCATATGGGGTAGTACATATTCGTGTTTGGAAATAAGCCTTACATTATATTTTTCTCCAAGCAATGAAAACAGTTCTGTTCCCAGGACACCTGCACCTATTATGGTAATATCATTAACACCCCTGATCTTTCCTTTTATTCGAATCACATCGTCCATGTTCCTCAGTGCCAGCACATAATTGGCAAGTCCCTCCGAAATCCTGGGCTCTGCACCCGTCGCTATGACCAGCTTATCATATGGGTATTTTTTTCCATTTGATTCTATATATTTTTCCTTTCTGTTTATTGAGTCCACAACTGCGTTTGTGATTACATCTATGCCTCTATGCTCGATAAATTCACTGAGAGGATAATGTAGCAGGTCATTGACATTTTCAAAATAACCAGAGAGATAATATGGCATTCCGCATTCTGCATAGGATACATAGCCTGTCTTTTCAAGTACGGTTATTCTGGCATTTTTATCCATTCTCCTCGCCTTAGATGCGGCTGACATACCAGCTGCTCCTCCACCAATAATAACAATATTCATGGCTATTCATATCAAAGGTTTATTTAACCTTAAAGATTAAATTTAACAAAAAATCAATATAAAATATAATAGGTCTTTGCTAAAAGGAGTTTATCGAGAATCGGATTACTCGTCATCATCGTCGTCCTCATCTTCATCATCATCTTCATCGTCGTAATGCATTGTGAAACTGACCATTGAAGCACCTCCAATAACTAAATTAATTTATGGGTTAATAAGCTTTTTGGTAGATTTCCTTACAATTTTGAAAATAAGGTTATAAAAGGGATCAAATCTTTATATGCCAAAAACATGGGATATTATGTATAAAATTATGGAAGATAAATTAGTCGCCAAATCGCTGAATGGAAATCCCCTGGGAGATGAATACAAAAGAAAAATAATAAGAATAGAAAATTGTGTAACCTCGAATACTCCTGTATTCATAGGACTTCCAGGATTTTTTGGTTCAGGAAATAGTTTTCTAAATAAAAGTTATACATCTTTCGATTTCATGGATGTATTGAAAAAAATGGAAGATCAATATAGCTATATAATAATATTACCAGATACAATGACAAAATTTGGTGGAAATCAATTTGTGGATTCTACAGCAATAGGTAATTATAAAAGTTTTATAGTCCTTGACCTTGTAAATTATATTCATGAACTATATGGAGATCGGGACATTTACCTCTTCGGAAAGTCTTCTGGAGGCTTTGGTTCTATTTCCATTGTTATGGATTATCCCAATATGTTCAGAGGATTCATAGATATATCCGGGGACTCATATTTTCCATACTGTTATATGCCTGATTTTGCAACAGCCTATATGGTTATGAAAGATAATACTCTCGATAGTTTCATAGAAAAATACAGGGAGGAGTTTATACATAGCCAGGATGAGCTGACAGCATATAATGTCGTGGCCATGGCGGCCTCATATTCGCCAAATGGTACAAAAATAGAACTGCCATTTTCACTGGATACTGGCGAAATAATAGAAGATATATGGAATAAATGGCTGAAATTTGATCCTGTTAGAAGGCTTATTGATGAAACTGAAAAACTAAACGGGAAAAAAATAATACTCCAGACAGGGAATCGAGACGAATACAAAATCAACATTGGCATGAATATGATTCACAAAATACTGGAGAAAAACAAAATAGAGCATTATTATAAAGAATATCCCAGTGGGCATTTTAATACCAATTATTTCTATATTGACTCATTTCCTGAAATTCTTAAAATGTATAAATGAAAAGTTAAAAAATCTTTATCCTTTCCATATACCTATTCCCAGTCCTATAAGGAATAATACCAGGACAATTGTCACTGCGCCTGCATGCCCAAGATTCAGTAATCCCGGGGCATTGCTCATATTCTTATAAAAGAACGTAGTGGCATAAGATATTACCTTGCTAGTTGAAATATTGGGTATAAATGACAACCCGGCATAACCTGCCAAAATAAAGGCGATTATAAGTAAAATAGCCGAAACAATTCCCTTTTTAATCGCTAGACCAAAGAGTAAACCATCAATTAATGCAATTGCTAATAATATGTAACCTGATATATCCATAGTTGTCTATATAAAATTTCATATATAAACGTTTGCATATAGTCTCATAATTTTCATGATTGCCTATGAAAAGGTAACAAAAATATAATATTAATGTGATTATTAGGCTTTAAATGAATAGATGGCTTAAAATTACACGGCCGGTGAATGGATTCATGGGTTTCTTTTCAATATACATAGTTGGATTTATAGCCGTAAACGTGCACATAACCAAATTTATAATCCCTCTGACTCTCGGTGCAATAAGTGTATTTCTTGTAACGGCTGGAGGAAATATAATAAATGATATAAGCGACCTTGAAACGGATAGGTATAATCATCCAGATAGACCATTGCCTGCAGGAACCATAACTAAAAAATCTGCATATTACCTGGCGCTGTCGTTTTTCATTTTAGGATTTTTAATTTCTATTTTCATATCTCTGCTTATCAGCACAGTAGTTATACTCGCTGAATTGCTTCTTGTCAGCTATGAGTTCAAAACAAAAAAACTTGGTCTGCCCGGAAATATTACAATAAGTCTTCTCATAGGTATGATATTCCTCTATGGGGGTTTTATCACGGACATGCTTTCAAAAATGATTCTGCTCTTCTTCCTGGCATTTTTCTCTAATATGTCCAGAGAAATAATGAAAGATATTGAAGATGTCAAAGGAGATATTGACAGAATCACACTTCCAAAAAGATACGGAATCAAGAATGCAAAAATTGTATCTGCTGCATTTGTGGTTACAACAATTTTTATATCGTTTTTGCCCTATTATTTCCATATACTTTCTATCTATTACCTGTACGCCGTGCTACTTGATGATTTATTATTCGCCCTTACAATATGGTATTTAAATGCAAATATATCGAGAGGGCAAAAGGTTTCGAAGGTGGCAATGATATGGGGCATGATGTGTTTCCTTCTGGGTGGAATTTAAGTTGCATATCAATCTAGAAGAAAGTCACCGTGTTATTATGTGGTAAATTCTTGTAAAGAAGATTAAATAACATTTATTATAAGGTGAGACCACAAAAATTTAAGGATTTTTTAAAAAAATTAACCGTTCCAGTGTCGTACATGAAATTCAGGCATGGTGCCTCCATACTGAAAGAATTTTATATACACCCCTATGTAATTTTTGTATGTGAAACAGGGAGCCTCTATGACACGGCATGAGGTAGTTCACAGTTTTACATAATTTCGGATTGACCAAAAATATTTAAGAAATTAAAATTAGAACGCGGGGAATGGGATTTGAACCCATGCTCTCATTTCGAGAAACAGCTTAGCAGGCTGCCGCCGTACCACTGGGCCATCCCCGCATTTACGCTGGATACCTGTCCTGCAGATCATTGGCAATTTCTTCCAGTATCTCTTCAAAGTTTTCATTTTCCATACTCACAACCTCGCCACTCGGCAAAGTCATGCGGACATAGTATATTTCACCATCTTTAGATATCTCAATATCAGCAAGGCTTTCTCCCATACACCTATAATTATTAGGTATATATTATGTTTTTCAATATTTGGCAATTATTTTTATATGGTATCAAAATCCGATT
>DAUP01000060.1:0-4739 GCA_002505185.1 Ferroplasmaceae archaeon UBA567
ATGTATAATGTATAATGTATAAACTACTATGTATAAGCATGAGTATTGTTATCATGCAACATTTTATATATATCATGTAGATATATTTAAATGGAAACAACTAGAGTTAGTGTTGCTTCATCTCTGAAAAAGAGATATATACGGATAGCCCCCATATTGTTTTTCTTGTATGTGATAAACTTTTTAGACCGTGTGAATTTATCATATGGCATAGCGGCAGGAATGTTCCACGATATAGGTGTGCCAACGTCACAGACAGGAATTATTGCAGGGATTGCATCTTCCCTGTTCTTTGTTGCTTATGCCATACCTCAGGTTTTCACGACGTTACAGATAAATAAGGTGGGAGTAAGAAAGATATTTGCTTTTGCATTTACTGCCTGGGGAATTATAACGATTATCACGGGCTTTGTGCAAAATGTTCCGGAAATATATGCCCTTAGATTTGTGCTTGGACTTGCAGAGGCTCCATTCTATGCAGGTGTTATGTTCTTCATGGGTGTTTGGTTCGTAAAATCGGAAAGAGGAGTTGCAAACGCCTATTTCAACGCTGCAATTCCTGTTGCTGGTATATTTGGAGGGTTGTTATCCGGTGTTATATTCACAGTTTATGGACCTAATCCTGGATGGAGATATCTTTTCGTATTCGAGGGGATACTGGCTTTAATCTCAGTTGTAATATTATGGGTTGTCTTAACAGATTTTCCAGAAGAGGCAAAGTGGATGAGCAAGCCTGAAAGGGATTCTCTACAAGGTGAGCTGGATCAGGAACAGAAAACCAAGGCATTAAATGTGAATTGGAAACAGGCTTTAAGAGAGCCGGATGTAATCATTCTCACGCTTGTTTATTTCTTTGGTGTTACAGCCTTATATGGATACGCCATCTGGCTCCCTTCAATAATTGAGTCATTTGCAGGTGTAAAGGGAAATGCAGCCTTAGCTAGTTTTCTCTCAGATATCCCTTATGTTGTTGCTGCAATAGCACTGCTTTTCATATTAAGGTACTCCGATAAAACAGGTGATAGGAAAAAGCTGACGGCCATAATATTCTTTATTGCCGCCATAGGACTGGCAGTTAGCGCATTTACTATATCTAATGTGTATTTGTCCTTCACATTCTTCACCATATCGGCTATAGGAATATTCACGTTTCTGCCGGTGTTCTGGAATATACCACAGGAATCGCTTCCACGAGAAAGTTCAGCGGCTTCCATTGGACTTATAAATGGTCTTGGCAATCTGGGTGGAATAGTCGGCCCTATCGTGGTAGGTGGTCTTGAAACAGTTACAGGTCATTTCGTTGCAGGTGTTTATGGAATGGCATTATTTGCTCTGGTTGCAGGAATACTTATTTTATTCGTTAAACATTCCAGATAAACAAAAACCTTTTATTAATTTAATTTTTAAAACTTTCTAATGTATAATGAGTTTAGATATACCCAATATAATTTTTTAACCTTATTTAATTAGTGTTGTTTTTAACAGAGATATTTCGTTTTTTAGGTTTTGTATCATTAATATATCAAAATCCATAGCAGAGTAAGGGAAATCACCATATATATCGGTGGCAAACCAATAATTAAGAGTTTTTTCAACAATGTCTGGTTTTTTCCTGATATCCGCAATACTTTTAATTTTTTCAACTATAGCCAACTGTTTCTCAAGTATAGCAATGATAGAATTATTATCGTCAATATTTGCAGAATGGAAAATAATCCATCTTTTTATATTTTCTGACATACTCTCCATCCTAAAGGGTTGGAGGTTCTCACTTTTACTTAGTTTTCGTCTTCATTCCTCACGGTCCAGACGGTTTCGCAAGAACCCATTGCCGAGTCTTAAGGTCACTGCCGGTTACAGTGTTGCCTCTTTAGGGGTATCAGTGCTCACTTTACCTGTATTGCAGCATATTCGTCCTGATCAGGGCTGCTGATCTAACCGGTAAATTGTCAGTAAAGGACGTGCTTCTGAAATTCTCAAAGGTATACAAAATAATCAAGGGAAACAAGGAAACACTGAGCGAAATACCTTCAAGCGTTGGAAAGATAGACGACAGACTTGGAACCAATATATTCCCTAAAAAATTGCGGAGTTAAGGTTTAAACTTATAATTTTGAAAGCATATCAAAAACAAATTTGCTCATAGGATTTTTGTTTAAAACCATATCCATGTATTCATCAACGTCTTTTTGTGTTATTTTATATTCCATATCTCGTCAATATTCTATAATAATTATATTTAAAAATGTTTCTATTTCTACCACGGCGATTATGATTTACAATCAGAGAAATGGTTATTTTTAGTAGAATTGTCGGCTCAACCTCGTAAGAAGAAAAAAACTATTGTTATGTTTACTGTCCTGGGCATTATAATGATTCTCTCTGGTTTTTTACACAATGTTACGGAAATATATGCCCTTATATCTGTTCTTGTGCTGACTGATGCATAATTCCATGCTGATGCCGTGTGCCTCAATGGTATGGAGTTCATTTAATCAGAGAATGGTTACCAATGTCATTTTCCTTGTGGGATTTTTTATCGACATATTCTGAATTTCATCTATGGAAAAATCACACTTATAATTTAAGATGTGGAGATCTTTTCATATTCTACTGAATACTAATTTTAATTTCTGTTGTAATATTATGACTGTTTAACAAATTTCCATGAACAGGCAGGTGTATAAACCAGCCTAAAAGAAATGCGCTGCACGGTGATGAAAATATTTTTTTATTAAATTTATATATATTTTATATATCCATATAAGCCTGGTAATATTCTATTTGGATTTTTCTTAAATATGCAACGGCTATGAATCCCTATGGGATATAATGCTCTGGATAATGCAAAGATGAACTCTCTGCACAAGAAAATTACCGCTTTATCGGTTGGTGGAACATTCCTGGACGGCTATGATATTTCTATAATATCAGTGGCACTGATAGTAATGTCAAAACCTGTATATGGGTTGAATACGGATTTTGGGAAGGCAATGATAGCTGCTTCTACAGTCATAGGAATGCTATTTGGCGCAATTATTTTTGGGTATATAACTGATCTCTACGGCAGGAGAACAATGTATATGTATGATATGGCTTTGTTCATTGTACTCACTGCTGCCGAAGCATTTTCATGGAATTTTGCCTCACTGTTTATCTTGCGATTTATACTTGGTCTGGGATTAGGTGCAGATTATGCTATAGGAGCAACGATTATAGGTGAATTCTCGCCTGTGAAATACCGGGGAAAACTTCTTGTGACCAATGTGCTTTCATGGTTCCTGGGAGCGGCAGTTGCATCTATTTCAGGTTTTCTGTTACTGCCCCTTGGAAATCAGTCATGGAGATATATGTTTCTTCTTGGAATAATACCTGCTGTAATAATACTGATTTTGAGAAGAGATGTCCCTGAATCTGCCAGATGGCTTACCAATAAGGGTAAGACTAAGGAGGCAGCTGATGTTGAGAGAGAATTGACAGGAACGACGGACAATTTAGCAATTATAAAGAGGGATAATAAGAATCCATTAAAAGAATTATTAAGCAGAAAATACCTCAAGAGCCTTCTTTTTGTTGGAATATTCTGGTTTACCTTTGATGCTTCATTCTATGGAATCAGTATATTTAGCCCCACAATACTGGAACTTTTGGGACTTAAGGCCAGAATGGCAATTTTGGGTTCGGCTGTATTCGATATGTTTGCCATATTGGGAAGCGTGATAGCCATACTTTTGATAGACCGGATAGGAAGAAAGGGCATAACGATTATCGGATTCTCAGGAATGGTGGTTTCACTTGCAGCACTGGGAATTATTACATTTTATGTACCTAATAAATCAGCGTTTATCACTGACGGTGCATTGATATTTGCAATGTTCCTTATATTTTATGTAACTGAGGCTATAGGTCCAGGGTCTACCGATTTTGTTTATCCCATTGAATTATTCCCAACAGAAGATAGGGCAACGGCACAGGGATTCGGCACATCTGTAAGCAGAGTTGGCGCCATACTGGGAATAACAACATTTCCATTTATTGTAACAATCTATGGATTCAGCACAAGCCTATTCTTCTTTACTGGGCTATCTGTTATTGGACTCCTGGCAACGGTGTTCCTTGCCACTGAAACAAAGGGAAAGACTCTTGAGGAGATCAATGAAATAGAAGAAGGAAAAATTAAAACCGCAAAATCTGGTGCTAAATAATTTTATTAATTTTCAGGAATCCCTGAATTGTATATACTTAGCAAGGAGATCATTGCTCACGGATGGTTTACTGGCCTGAATTACCTCCAGTATATCATTTTCTGTGATATTTCTTAAAATATTTGTCTTTGTAACCTCTTTGAAAACGTTTTCCTTTGCCTTATCACAAATATATTTTATATCTGCCGCAGAAAAATTTTCAGTGATTTCTGAGAAATAATCATAATTTATTTCATCGTGCAAGGCATTTTTCAAGTACATTTTGAACAGGAGTTCCCTGGCCACTGCATCAGGAGGTGATATGTATATGCGTTCGCCGAATCTGCCCGGCCTTAAAAATGCCTCATCAATATCCCACGGGTTGTTTGTAGCACCAATAATAAGTAGTGTGTTTGTTCTTCCAACTATTCCATCCATTTCGGAGAGTAATGCGGGAACTGCCCGTTTCATGTAACTGGAGTTTGTTTTCGACCTTTTTGGCGTAATAGCATCAATTTCATCAAAAAACAACACTGCAGGTGAATGCTTTGATGC
>DAUP01000060.1:4834-8856 GCA_002505185.1 Ferroplasmaceae archaeon UBA567
TTACTTCATCCTTAACGGAATCGAGTCCCGCAACGTCTTCAAATGAGGTTTCGGGAATATTTATGTTGTCAATGGCCATAGCCCTGAGGAATTCCTCATCCTCAGTACTGTTTTTCGTATTGCTAATTAAAATATCATCTGTTTCTTCAGCTGGTTTTTTACTATTAGTATTGTCAGCTTGGTTTTTCGGTTCTCGATTAGCGGGCACCGGAGAAAAAATTTTGTTTTCCTGTACGGTTTCACTTGATAGTATCATGGGGTTTGATTTCTTTGCTTTTTCTTCCATTGACTGTAATTTCATCTGTAATATGTCGGCTATGGAAAATATTGACCTGGCCTGTGTCTTTCTGTGGCCGGCTATTTCCGGACTCTCAACTCTGGCCGAATTCATTAAAAGTGTAGCAGCCTCCCGGTAAAGTTTAATTGCATATTTTAAATGATTATCATTCTCCTCTTTCTTGGCTTTTTTGATAATCTGCAGAGCATCATCAACCATTGTCATATAATATAATAGAATTAATATAGATAAATCCATCGAAGAAATTATTTACATAAAAATATTCATTGTTTTTTTATTTCAAATGTTAAAATGCAAATTTAAGAATATATACTCACAGTTTTATATCACCTATTGGAAGAATAATATTTTCATGATCCTTTCCCTGTAATAGATACAAAGTTTCATCTGTAAGATGCACAGGTACCAATTTCCTGGCATGGCTTTCTGAGAAACCTTTCATTGCTGATGAGTACGTTGAGTGCCTCCAGAATTCAGCTATTTCGCTTTTCTCGTCAGGATAAGTCATTTCATGGAAAAATATATCAACATCTTCCCCAACAAGGGGAATGTTAGTGTTGTAGGCCGTATCACCAGTATATGCAATAGTATGTCCCTGATACTCTATTCTGTACATATTGTCCGGGATGATATGATTCCCAGTGAATGCTTCAATATAATCATTCTCACTTTTATCTACAAGATTTGTTTTGACTTCGTATACCTCTCCATTATTATGTATTTCCACATAATTAGACCTTATCTGGAATCTATCATTGTCGGGTGTGTTATAAATTTGGAGGATTCTTCCCATATTTTTTCTTATGCCCTTTGGACCCATAATTGTAAGTTCATCTTTTATATTTCTGGAACCTCTGTACCAGAGTATTTCAGCTAATCCACCATAGTGGTCAAGATGCATGTGGCTTATCAGTATTTTATCAATTTTAGCCGGGTCAATTCCAGATTCCAGCATGGATTCTATTGTATGTGGACCACAATCAAGAACAATATGCCTGTCGATTATCATTGATACGTTTCTTTTTCCGGCCTGTATGTGGGAAGACCAGTTACCCAGAAATTTTATTTCCATATTATGCACACCTCATTTCTCTATCTGCAATTTCTGCCATAAGCATTTAGCCTATTCCTTTTATTAATTATTTCCACAATACGTATCATAGGCATATATATTATATATTGAATCTATTGAAAAGAACTTTTTATAATTTAATTTCATTACCATTGATGAGACTCAGGCGAGTTTTACCACTAATAATTATAATGATACTTGCATTTACCTTTGCCAGTCCCTTGCATATCACGGCAGCAGATAAAAACATCACATTACCCTATTACGTTACCGGTGACAGAGAGACCACAGATGTAACCAATCTATCAGATGGAGGCGTCAATATTGCCACTTCAAGTTGCACGCCATCATATTATGTAGAAAATGAATCAGCATTTAACAATACTGAATACACCTTCAACATAACCGGGTACCTTTCCTCTCAGAACAATGGTGGAACTGGAAACAATATAATGTTAATGCAGAATGGAAAAACTCTAATGAGCATATCATACGGAAGATTATACAGTGGTGTGACTACAGTATCTGGTTCTAAAAACTATAAGGGCATATTGAATTTTTCACGGTGTTATGTTCCATATAACCTCCACATGGTATTTTCCAGTGGAATGAAAAACCATGCTTTAATATGGGATGGGAAATCGCCTGCAATACCTGCTACTGTTGCGCTTAAAAATCCATACAGTGTTAATAATATATCGTTCAAGTTCGGGGGCAAATTTTCAAATCAGACCATTGGGCATATAAGTATTACACATTACAGAAAATTTGTATTTTCCAGTACAAAAAGTGTTTACACATTCAGGCATGAGGAATCGTACAGACTTAACCCAGCCCCTGCGGATGAAAATAATACTGTATATACCGACCGTGACCTAAATTCGTTGATTTACGTCTCTTCCAGGGGAGGCATAGAACGATATAATTACTATAACAATACCTATTCATTAATTGCCAGAATTTCACCGGATTTTAATGGAAACCTCTCATCTTTACACTATGGTAACCACTATATTTATTATACATGGAACAGCACGGTTACCAGCATATACAGCATTGATGGAACCAATATGTCCATGCACCATGAAAGCATTGAAAATCACAACATGACATATATGTTATTTTTCAATGGCAGTTACGTTTTTTATAATCTTCATGGAAATATAATGCTTGCAAATGGGAAAATTGTAAATCTGGGCAACCTGAAAATATTGCAGGTCAATACGTCCAGAAATATCAATATCATTGCATTGAACAGTACCGGTATAGAGAACTACACTGTGACCCCCAATGGCATGGTGTCAAATAATGGGTACAATGAAATGAGGGGAAAATACAATGTAACATATTTTTACACGAATAATGGCATATCTTCATATTTCAGGGAAGGCAACATATCAATGGCGATCAATGGGAAACTCTATTACCGTTTCTTTTTTATTGCAAATGGCTTCGGTTCCAGCAATGGCATGCTGTTTAAAGCGGGTAATGGAAGTATGGAAAATTTAGGAATAAAAATGGACGGCTACCTGTCCCATATGAATAATACTGTAATCATGGCAGTTGGCAACAATATTGATTTATACTCAGAATATCCCATNNAATGTAAATTCCAGCTTAAATTACAATATCACTGCCCGGGTACTAAATAAAACATATAGCTCTATTGATAATAATACATTTAATCTCACGTTCACCGGCATTAAAAGTGGAAATTATACCGTAAATTTCATAGTAACAAACAGTGCAGGCTATTCATATATGGAGAATTATACATTTACATACAACAATACAATTAGCAGTCCCCACAAATCTAATGCAGGAATCCAGAGTATCAAAATAATGAACAGTGGTGGTAGCCTTTATGTTGTAATTAAAGGAAACCAGACAAAAAATGCAACCATTGCCTGGTATGTAAACGGCAAGTATTCAAATAGTGGCAAGGTGCTAAATTCCAAATTGGGAATAGGAATAAATTCAATATCTGTAAAGGTCACGGAAAACGGTAAAGTTTACACGGCTACACGTAAAGTTACCTATTTTGGTAATATACCATATTATGTGGGAATTGCCGGCATTTCCACTGTACTCTTTATCTTTCTGGCTAATATTCTGTATTTTAATAATAAAAATGTGGACGATCTGATCAGGGAATTGAATGGAGAAAATCTAAGGCAGATAATCAAATCCGGAAGGAAAGAGAGAATCGGCAGGAAAACGATAACGTCAAGAATAAGAATGCTTTCGATGGCCGGAAAAATATCAATAGAGCGTGATATGGATAACAATAAGTTTATTATTGCAAGTAAATCCTTTTTGAAAGAAAAAAATACATTCCATGACAGCCATGAAAATTAGAGGAAGATATAATTTAACATTTCCGGAGACACACCGGTCTCTTTCATGTACGTATCTATACCTGCAGATTCAATTATATTATGTGCCTCCTTCAGTGCCCTTTCTGCCTGTTCCTTCTCCACGCGTTTCCATGCAGGAAACACAAGTTTTTCCTCCTGTGAATTATGGTATGTAAGTGTCTTGTAAAATAATGGCAACCGATTTGTATATAGTGGATTTTCTTCTTCTTTCCACTTTAGCAGGTTTCCGTAGAGTTTGTCCAGAAGTTTATGGTCTGCTATCAATGTGTCTATG
>DAUP01000063.1 GCA_002505185.1 Ferroplasmaceae archaeon UBA567
CATTCAGGACAATTAAATCGTTCCTTGAGATCAGGCCGGTATACCACAGGAAATCAGATAGAATAAAAGCTCATGTGTTTGTCTGTGTATTATCCCTTCTGCTATCGAGGCTCATAGAAAAGAAAACAAAAATCACAATATCAGAGGCAGGACGAATTCTCTCATACCTGAAGGTTACGCCTGTTCGCCTTGAGTCAGGTATTGTCATGATCAGGTCAGAATCAGAACAGGCACTGGATCTCCTCAATCAGATGAANNAAATTCGACAGAGAAGGCAATGATATACTGCTTGAGCATGCATTCCCACAAAAATTAAACTGCGGAACTCAAGTTGGAAAACTATTTGTATTATTTATTATAGGAAGAGATAACAATGATCTACACGGAATGTTGCAAGGAACACATATGGCAGATTATCGCTCCTGGAACTATGCCTGATCATGTTCATCTACTCATAAAATTGGAGCTCTACAAAAATTTATAATGCTTTACTAAATGTCAATGGTATAGTTCATCTATTAATAAAATCAGAGTTCTACATGACGGAATATGTCATATCAGGGAAACCGGAAGCCCACAACTTTAGTTGTTAAAGGATATAACATAGCGTCAGATCATTATTGATAAATGGGAAAAACATGAAACTAACAAGATATTACATTAGAGGTGTGGGAGTAGGTTTGATAATCGCATGGGTAACAAGCGCATTAGCTTATTGGAAAACCGGAAATTCTACAGGAAGCATTATTATAGAACTTATTGAACTTGAGTTTATCCTGAGCATCATTTTCCTTATGATATCAATTTTTATGAAAGACAAAACAAGGTGAGAATATGGAAACATGGAGAAAAAACATTTTAAAAAATCATTTGATTGAGGCACTTACAATATTAGAGCTGGTCCTGAGTGTGATATTTCTATCGATATCATACCTTACAGGGAACATATATTTTAAAGGAGTTGGAATCGGACTGACAATCGCTTGGATAACAGGTGCAATAGTCTATTTATTCAAAAGGAAAATAGTGAAGCCATGAACAATGAAACAAAGTCCTAATACACTCCACAATGTTACATCCTGAAGTGAGTTCCCCAATATACCTGTTGCTTCTTATATAATTTGCCTCCTTTTTCCCCATATGCCATTGATGGTATTACCACGGGTCTGTCATCTACACATAATGACATGCGCCTTCTCTCATAATTATAATAATATACTGTTTCTTTCCATGTTAATCAATAAATCCTAATTAACCTTGGCAATTATATATTTCCAAAAAATTTGTCAATATTCAATAGAACCAGCAAGAGTTAAAAATATATAATAAAGCCATATACTATTCTATGTATATGAGGAGTTATCTGAATTCACAGGAGGTTATGGAATTAATTGACCATATAGTACATTCAGATTTCGTGGAATCCATGAAAGATGGAACTCTGGAAGATGGCCAGTTCCGGTATTATCTGAGGCAGGAAAATATATACCTGAAACATTATAAGGCTGCCGGAAGCATTATAGGGAAATCTGCCAGTGACAGTAAAATCAGGGAACTGTATAATGATATAGGGGCCGAAGAACCAGAATTTCACAGAAACATGCTAAAACAATTTGGTGTACCTGAAGAAGAAATAAAGGAATATGAAATAAATTATACAACTTATTCCTATATAAATCACCTCATAAGATGGTCAAAGAATTCGTCAATTAATGGGATGCTATCAATGTTTCCATGCCAGTGGTCATATGGCTATATTGCCGAGGCAATTCCTGCACCATCCGAAAAATTCAAATTCTGGTTTGATTTTTATAGGTCAAAAGATTACCGCTCCATAACCGACAGGTACCTCGAAATACTGGGCGGAGAGCCGTTAAACACCTATCAGGAACAAATTATCTGGTTTGGGTTGCTATATGAATTTAATTACTGGCAAGATTGCTATATCAAAATAAAATAAATACTGGATTACCATTCCCATACAATGATTGACAATACACTGGATTACCTATACAATTTAAAGCGTGAAGGCATTAAAATGGATCTAAAGGCAACTATGGACTTTGCCAGCCATCTTGGTAATCCACAGAATAAATTCAAGGTTGTACATATAGCAGGAACTAACGGAAAAGGTTCCATAGCATCATTCATCTATAACATATTAAGGCAAAAATATAAAACCGGAATGTACACATCTCCACACCTCCTTGATTTTAATGAACGCATAATGCTTGGTTTAGATCCTATACCGGACAGTTATATTATTGATTTTGTAAAATCAAACCGTGATTATATAGAGGAACTGGCGGCTCAGTACAGAAATCCCACATTTTTCGAAGCCACAACTGTGATGGCTTTCAAATATTTTGCCGACAACAATGCAGATTATGCTGCCATAGAGGTTGGGTTGGGGGGAAGACTTGACTCTACCAATATAGTTGACCCGGAAGTAAGCATAATTGCGCAGATAGGATACGAACACTATCAGAGGCTAGGTTGCTCCCTAACTTCCATAGCCCATGAAAAGGGAGGAATCATAAAAAAGGGTAAGCCGGTTGTTTTGCTTGATGACAAACCTGAAGTCGTGGCAGAAATCAGGAAAATTGCTGATGTAAGGGATTCGCGGCTTGTAAAGGTTTCAGATTACTGTTCAGTTAAAAATTTGAAATACAGCCTTGATGGAATGGCTTTCACTCTGGAAACCCCGGTAGAAGAATACAATATAAAGACAACAAATCTGGGGCTTTTCCAGATTGGAAATATCAGCTCTGCAGTGGCATCCATGGAACTTCTCCCCCAGGGTAGTCCCGGAAAGAATATCATAGAAAAGGGCATCATGGAAAGCAGATGGCCATCCAGGTTTGAAGTCATAACCAGGAATCCCCTTGTTATAATGGATTCATCGCACAACCCACCGGCCGCAAGTGCCCTGGTAGAAACCTTCAGGACTTTTGTTAAGGAGAAGCCTTTACTTCTTATAGGTATGCTGGACGACAAAGATTATTTTTCCTATATGTCCATAATGAGAAAAATTTCAGATACAGTTGTTTTAACAACACCAAATGAGCCGGGCCGTTCTATTGATCCCCATGCCCTTGCTGCAGGCATAGGCAATATGTTTCCCCATGTCAGGATAATAGAGGATCCAGTAGAGGCATACAATTATGCAATTGCCAGTAGCCAGTGCATTCTTGTTACCGGTTCAATGTACCTTGTAGGACTGTTAAAAAAGTTTCTGAATTCGTCTGTCAGACCATTTAAATATTAATAACCTATCGGTAAAATAGTAGGTAACAAACCTGGTTAAAAAACCTATTTGTATATAGAATATATATGTTCTAATTACTGGTACCTATGGACAATCCTTTTATCAAATACAACAAATCAAACGATTATGTGATGGGCGATCTTAAGAAGCTCAGCAGTTCATATATACCCGATAATTTCCCTCACAGGGAAAAACAAATTGACGGAATTGCAAGGGTCATGAGCTCTATTGTTAACGGTGGAATATCATCAAATCTTCTTCTATACGGGAAATCAGGATCAGGTAAAACTTCATCCGTGTTATATGTTACCAGTATGCTGAAGGAAACACTTAATGGAAATATAAATATTATTTATATTAACTGCGAAATTTATGACTCACAGTATTCTATTCTGGTATACCTGACAAATGCCGTAAATTCTGGCGACCCACCAATTCCAATACTGGGGCTTCCTCAGGACAAGATATATTTTGAGCTTGTAAGACGGCTAAACAAATCCGCCCGTTATACAGTAATTATACTGGATGAAATAGATAAATTGATACAGAAGAGCGGCAGCGATGCACTCTATGTTCTCTTAAAAATAATGACAGAAAGCAATACATCAATGATAGGAATAACCAATGACGCATCATTTGTAGCTGCCCTTGATGCAAGGGTCCAGAGCAGGCTGAATCAGGAGAGCATAATATTCCCGCCATATAATGCCATGGAACTCAGGGATATTCTGAATTTCAGGGTTTCAGGGATACTAAAGGACGGATTTATAACAGAAGCATCCATAAACCTCTGTGCAGCACTTGGTGCCCAGGAGCACGGTGATGCAAGGAAATCCATAGACCTGTTGAGAATAGCCACAGATTCTGCCCTGAAGGATGGTAAGGAACATGTATCCATAGAGGATGTATACCTAGCCCGTGACAGATTTGAAATGAACGTTCTGAAAGAATCAATTAAAACTCTCCCAATCCATTCCAAGATGG
This sequence comes from Ferroplasmaceae archaeon UBA567, assembly GCA_002505185.1. Lineage (GTDB taxonomy): Archaea > Thermoplasmatota > Thermoplasmata > Thermoplasmatales > Thermoplasmataceae > Ferroplasma. Next base: position 4,253 of record DAUP01000063.1, read on the forward strand.
TCTTACTTAGCGCCTGCCTTACACAGGAAACTGATGCAGATCTCTCGGTTACAGGTGAAATATATGAAAATTACAGGAACATATGCAGCGAACTGGGATTCCAGCCCCTTACAATGAGGAGGATATCTGACCTTCTTTCAGATCTTGAGGATACAGGCCTTTTAACCACAAATACCAGATCTCTTGGAAGATATGGAAGAATGAAATTTATCAGGGTTATGGGTTCAATCCAGAGTATAAAGGGGTATATCCTTGAGGATTCATCATTCGTGAATTTTCAGGGGTCCAAAATAGTCCGCCAGTCTAAATTAAGAACAAATTTTGATGCATATGTGGAAACATATAAGAATGGCGATTTTGATAATAAATAGTTTTAAAAATATTTAATAATGCTTTTACAATCAGGGATTATGTTTAAAGTATATAAGCTGGCAAAGGAAAACAGGGAAACAATAGATACGCTCCTTGCCGATGATGTTCTGGGAAGGCAAACAATTACATATAAGGACGGTGCAAATTACGGTTACGCTTCATCATATATAGTTCTTATAGAAGGTTCAGAGGACATATTCAAAAATGTTGATTCCATAACACATGGAACACTTGAGGCCATGAGCAAGTCTAAACAGCAGGAAGTATACAAACAACTAAAGGACGAGGAGAACAATTCCCAGAATGGCATGGGCTTCCTTTTTGGATAAATATGCTAATAATAACTGGTATGCCTGGATCAGGCAAGGATGAATTTGTGAAGGTTGCAAAATCAATGGGCTTTATAGATGCGCATATGGGAAATGCAGTCAAGAAAAATGCCCTGAAGAACAACATTAACCTGGACGATAAGAGTGTTGGGACATATGCAACCGCAGAACGTAAAAAATATGGTATGGACATATGGGCCAAAAGAACTGCAGAATTAATTACAAATCCAGATATTACTATAGTGGACGGATTAAGAAACGAGGAAGAACTCGATTATTTCAAAAATAATTTCCATAATATTATTGTAATTGCTGTGTTTGCTAACGAAACTGACCGCCTTGAAAGAATTCTGGCAAGGGACAGGGAAGACGACTCACATGATTATTCCGGAATGCATCAGCGTGATAACCGTGAACTCTCATGGGGTATTGGAAAGGTAATTTCACTGGCAGATTATATGATAGTCAATGATTCAACCCTGGAAGAATACCATAAAAATGTAAATATTCTGCTTAAGCATATTATTTCCCGGCATCCTGAAATAAATCTACAATCAGGACACTAATTTTTTTGTATATTCATAAAGAGCATCAAAGAATATCTGCCCTGTTCCCTTTTCATAATGATTTCCGTCATTCATCATCTGGAAATTGTAGTAAACCCGCTCAGGATGGGGCATTAAACCAATTACATTCCCGCCCCTGTTTGATAAAGCAGCTATATCCATGAGAGATCCGTTTGGATTCCACGGGTATGATGAATCAGTCCCATCATAATTCGTATACTGGAACAGCATCTGGTCATTATCTATTACAGAATCCAGTGTATTTTTGCTGTCAAATACTACTTTTCCCTCCATATGGGCAACCGGAACCTGAAATATCTTTCCATCAAAATATTTTCTGAAAATTCTGTTTTTGGAGGTATATTTAACATATGTATACCTGCATTCAAATTTGTTTGAATTGTTGATGGCGAGAACCATTGTCCTCTTTTTTTCCCTATCAAGATCAGGAAGCATTCCCAATTCGCTGAGAACCTGAAAACCATTGCAAACTCCAATCAATATTTTGCCTGAATCGATAAATTTGTCAAGGTCATGCATGTGGGGAGCAAGCCTGGATGCGAATATGGCACCTGCCCTAACATAGTCCCCGGCTGAAAATCCTCCCGGTATAAACAGCAAATCATAATCTTCCAGTTTCTTTTTTCCTATTTTCGTTATATGTAAAAATTCAGACGAAAAGCCCGATCTCCTGAGGGATAGAAAAGCTTCCTCCTCATTATTGGTGCCTTCCATCCTGAGAATGCCGGCCTTTAATTCATTACTTTGCACTCTTTCTCTCCTTTGATTTAACTCTCAATCCTGTATAACCGCATTTTCTGCATCTTTCTGCATTTATTGAATTTCGTGCATAACATCTCATACATATTTTGCGTGTTAATCTTCTTTCAATTGCTTCTGCGAACGGCATAAACTCACTTTATCCCTATCTTTTAAGAATATTTTAACTTTGTTGTAAATTTATAAAAGGAAACAATAAATAAAAATTATAAAAAATTATCTTTCTACCCTCATTTCTGATTGTGCGCCCCTATCCTCTATGGGCTGGAATTTTGGTGCAAGTTTTTCGAGTATCTTGGGCAGTGCAGTATATTCCATCTCCTCATCCGGAAGCCTGTGGGGTTCAAACACTCCCATTCTCCTTATATAGTTGGCCATATCCAGAGCCTCTGTCCTGGCATGATCAAAAGCAACGTCCCTGAACATATCAACCGGGCCTGCAAGTTTTCCGTCCTTCATGACAAAACCAAGAGCCATGACCCTTGGTGGCCCGTCAAATCTTGTCATCTGTGCATTGTCCATTCCAACAGGCATCATAGGCCCATTGAATGATCCCCTCATCCATCCAGATACCAGATATGAATTGGCAAAGGGTTCCAGTGCCTCCCCTGAGGCTGGCAATCCAGATTGTATCCTGACTATTCCTGCAGGATCATCCTTACCAACATATTCCCCGGCAATGAAGGAAAGCTTGTCAGTTGTTATTACTGCAACGTTCTCGTCAGGAAGTTTTGTATGCGTGTCTTTTGTATATACTCTTTTAATTACATACTTGCTCTTTGAACCTATAAATGCAAGGAGGTCATATGTATCTTCAGGAAGTGAAAGGTATATCTTTTTACCGTTGTATATGTCCCACACTTCAAATTTGAATCCCATATGCATATTCGGGTCAATTACCAGCCCCGGTGTATTGAAGGGGTCACCGAACATTTTATATATTGGATAATTGAATGCTCCAGGTTCGGTTTTGTCCATCATATATACTATGAAAGGTTCTGACTTACGGGGTGTTATTTCAAGTTCAGCAACACCTGGACCCATGCCCTTTATATTTCCAGAAAAAGCATCCTTTAGCAAATCCTGGCCTGCCCCATACAATCCTATCTTCTTTGCAACTTCGGTACCCGCTTTGAATGCATTCCATGCCAGTCCATGAATCTCTTCATTATCCGCTCCTCTGGTATGTACCATTGTAATCTGTATATCATCTCCTATATGTGATATGTGGAAATCTGAAATCAATCCTCCCGAATTGTTTTTTACATAATTCTCTACCGCGTCTACTACGGGCTGATATACAACAGTATGTCCTGGCAGGCTTCCGATATCTGCCTTAATATGTGAAATTGTTGTTTTCATAATATAAGTATATCAATAATAAGTATTAAATTTTATGTTATATTTGCGATTAAATTAATGCAAATTCAGTATTTCTACACACTTATTCAATTTTGCAAATCCACATGAATGAAACCATACAAATATTTAAATATTATAATTTTTAAGTGAGGAGATAATTTCTATAACCCGGTTCCCTACTAAGATCAAAATCCATATAACTCTGA
>DAUP01000111.1 GCA_002505185.1 Ferroplasmaceae archaeon UBA567
ATTGCCAATAATTTTTTCATAAATGTATAACCTATAAAATTATAAAAAACCTTACTAAATATATATTATATCCATACATAGAAATTGTATAAATTAATATAATAAATCCCTCAAAATACTGATTTACGTAAATATTTGTATGCACAATGTATCATGTCTTATGAACCAGAAACTTGAAGAGGCAGTTGCAGGATTAAGGTGCGTCAACAAACCGGTAAAGCAGATAGCAAAAACACTGGGAATTAAAAAGGATGAGATAGAAAAAATCATTAAGGAATGGATACTGCAGACTGATCCATATATAAGTGAGTTGATAAGAGAAAGAAAGGTAAATAATATACCGGATACAGGGGAGATGAAACTCTTAGTTAAAATGGATGTTAATAACCTTTTAAATGATCCTAGAATTCTTGACTACATAGCTAAGAAGAGAAATGATCACCACGACCGCTTTATGGACTGTGTAAGGTATAAAATAAAAATTATCCTTGATAATAATAAAAAATAAAATAATTTATTCGATGTCCTCGAATTCAGAGTTATCTATTATTCCTTCATCCTTCATTTTATTCATTCCCTTCATTATGGCCATGCCTATTCCCACAACTATGAGGTTTAACAATAGTGCAAATACCCCTATATAGACGAAATGGAAGTCCTTGTAAAGGGAGCTCGTAAAGTCCAGCTCTGCAAGCATGACTATTGTGGTAGTCAGGCCAACAAGCCACCCTGCTGCTACCGGGTATTTATTCAGTTTTCTGGTGAATAGGGCAAGGTATACTGCTGGCAGTGTCTGCATTATAAAGGCTCCTCCTATTGTTTGAAGATAAACAATTTCACCCGAAGCTGCAGGTACCAGGGAGAATGCCAGTGCACCGATAATTACAACAATAACGAGTACCCTTGAAAGGTTTGTCTGGGCTCTATCTGATGCATTAGGATTTATATACTCAAGGTACACATTTCTTGTCAGCAGATTTGCAGATGCCAGAGCCATTATGGATGCCGGCACTATGCTTCCCACAACTACTGCAGCAAAGGCAAAGGCAGTAAACGAAGCGGGGAATATGTGAAGCACTAATAGAGGTAGAGCCTCGCTGCTAACCTTTGGATATGCATTGAAGTAAACCACTGCCATTATTCCAATTATGGCAACGAACATTAACAGCACGTTATAAAGGGGAAGCAGTGAGGCATTTCTCCTTATAGTTTTTGAGTCCTTTGCACCAAGAGTACCAGTAATGGCATGTGGATAAAGGAATAATGCCAGTGCAGAACCAAGTGCCAGTGTGGTATACCCTACATCTATTACAGGCGAAATGTTTAGAAGATGTGGACTTATTGTTGCTGCCTTGCCGAAAATTGCACCAAAACCGCCCAATTTAATGGGTATATATATTATGATTACTATTACAGCAACCCATATAATTGCATCTTTTATTATGGCTGTAAGTGCTGGCCCCCTTAATCCACTAACAAATGTAAAGCCAGCAACCAGAAGGAATGCGATTATAAGGCTCACCGTTATGGGAAGTGCCAGGGCAGCCAGGACGTATTTTATTCCTGTAATCTGCAAAGCTATATAGGGCAGTTCGGCCAGAACACCTGTCAGTGCTATAAGCATTGCAAGGAACCTTGATGAGAAACGATCTTTGACGAAATCTGCTGCAGTAATATACCCGCGCCTCTTTGAAACATTCCACAGCTTAGGCATGGTTACATATACTATGGGGTATATCATTACACCGTAGGCTATTGCAAACATTGCAAAAGCCCCCCCTCCTATTCCTGCGGTGGCAGCGGCTCCTGGTACGGCAATTAGGGTATATGCTGTATATAAATCCCCACCTAGCAGAAACCACATAACTACTGTTCCAAATCTTCTTCCTCCTAAGCTCCATTCGCCCTTGGCATCCATATCTACAGGCTTTCTCCAGAAATATGCCATATAACCGGCAAATAGGACTATTATAATAATGGCAAAGAACAGCGCCAGGTCTAAATCCGTGAACATTATCTCGTCACCTTCCTTTTCTTTTCACTACTTTCAATAAAATAGACCGTTGACGTCAGGGCTGATGCTATAAATATCCATACAAGTTGATACCAGTAAAAGAAAGGTATCCCTCCCAGTTTTGGGTTAACCCTTGTATATATAGTTACTCCTGCCACCATAAAAAAATATGGCAGAGCCAATAGTATAAACTTAACTACAGGATTCATTGAATAGTTACCACTTCATATTATATAAACCTTTAGCTAAGAACTCTTTTGCTGCACCCGGAAAAGCATTGATTAAAATACTTAATGTAACATATTTGTATAAAATTGGAAAAATTCTAATAATATTCTGTTAATGTTGGCTTATTTTATTTAAATGGAAATACTCTTATATCCGGTGTGTGATAAAATTGGGTATCTTAATAATTTAATATGATGATTGGTCTACACACCCGATATGATATGATACTTCATTAAGAAGTAATAGAGCAAATGTGGATTGTATGTAGTAACTTATAGCATTTTGTGAAATGTTTTCATAAATATAGGAGTATAGCCTACAACTCCAGGCATGTTCGTCCCTTCTAAGTAGAAAAGTAAATACGACCAGAAATTTACAATAAAGATTAAATGAAGGCTTTATGTGGCATATGAACAGCAATAGTGTTATCTGTAGTGATAATAGCCTTTCTGAAATAGAATGCCCCAGTAGCCCATTCTTCTCTGCATTGTTCATAACATTGCAAATATGAGCATCATTATATCAATTAAGGTCCTTTGTATCTAGGACATGCTATCAAAAATAATTATATTAAAAAATTAGAGGTACTTTAAAAATTTTAAAGCCGTGTTTCATTACCAGTTTTAAAATAGTCATGGGTATCAAGTATTTCCAGTATAATAAATCCAAGAATTACGAAACCTAATACCAGTTCTATTATATATGTATCAGAGGTCAGTAGAGAATATATAAACACGAATCCTGAGACCAGTATTCCTAAAAGCCCCACACCTAACTCTCTAACTTTCCTCGCTCCCTTTAGAAGATTTACCTTCAATAATGAGAAATTGGCTGTCAGATGAACCATTAGATTCCCTAAGCCTGCTATTGATCCCAGTGCCAGGAATATTACGAATGAATTCACGAAAGACAGTAATGGAATGAGTAGTACAAAGACCGCAATTAGTGTTATCAACCCCGCTATGACAGGAGTTCCTGTTTTTACATTTAATTTGCTTATTGCTTTGCTAATGACTCCCCTGTCTGACATGGCGTATAAATTCCTTGAAAATGCCGTTAGAAATGCCAGAGACCCTAAAATTCCATCATTTATTGCCGCGAATAACAGTAAAGGCAATGCTATTGGCCCTGCAATCTGATTCATAATAGTTATTACTGGAATATTTGAAGTTACCAGTGCAGAGAAAGAGTGACTGGCTATTCCATAGTCCACTAAAGAATAAAGCACTAAGGATTCTAATAATCCTCCTATTATAATCACTAAAATTGCAGCTTTGCCCACGTTTACCTTGGCATTCTTGACTTCCCCAGATACTGGTGTAATCGCACCATAACCTGTTGGTATTCCCACTGCAAATAAGATCCCAAGGAATATTATTGAAGGTGATGGAATAGTAGTGAATGGATTATATACAAAGAAGTGTGCACCATACAAAGCACCTATTATTATTGCAACAAGCACTAGCAATTCAATACTGGCAGAGAATACTGCGTATTTAGATGATGGCCTTATTCCCAGCAAAAGGAAAGAGGCAGTTGGTATGAATATTATAAAAAAAGCTGCAACAGGTGGGATAATAATATATGGCGTCACTACATAGGTCAAAACAAATACTGATCCAACTATGTATCCTCCGGCATACAATAATGAATAAAACAGGTATAGCCATCCTGTTTCAAATCCAAATCTGTGCGATAGTGATTTATAGGCATAATTAAAGTATCCCCCCGACTCATCGTGCTTCTTGGACAGGTAATATACGCCTGCACCATTAATAAGAACTACCAACGTACCAATAATGAGAACTATAGGTGAAAAGAATAATGTTAAAATTAATGCAGCTGTCGCATAGGTTAACATTGAAAGAAACGGAGCCTGGCCTCCGAATGACATAAAAAATATGTCTGCGAACCCGATTGTTCTCTTTAACTCACTTTTACTTTCTATATAAATGCTCTTTACATTTTCCATTTTTGCTCTTACATCTGATATCCAAAGAATATTTAAATATTATGATTCACTACACCATATATATCTATAATGAATTATTTAAATTATTTTTATTAAATAATTGACAAATATATCAATATTTTTACGTATATTAAATAAAAATAATAAAATTTACGGGATTGTGAAATGACAAATTTTTATTTATATATAGCTGAGAATATATTAAAATTCAGGCTATCATAAAGGGAAATTCCTATAGGGTATCTGGATGCTGGAATTCTGATCATCAGACCTTTCTTATTTATCAAACCTTTTCTCCCTGTTATGATATATACTATTATTTTCTTTTATCTGTTAAGGATTGTCACGTATATTTTGATGTGCTATATATTGCAAACAGTTCCCGTCTGATAGAAATCTAACATTTGCCTTTAAGAAAATCCAGCCATATTAACTAAATATTTATTTAACTCTATTTTATTATCATATTGTGAAAAATATAAATATCAACAGGATTGAGGCTATACGTGAGTTTTTAAAGGAAAAAATAGGATCTAAATATGCAGTGCTTGGAGTAAGCTCAGGCATAGACAGTTCTCTCGTGCTCACTCTCCTTGCCACATCAATTGACCAGGATAAAATTAAGGCTATATTCATGCCTGACAGATACACAAAACAGGAGGATTATGATCATATAAAAATGCTTTCAGAATCCACTGGAGTAGAAATAATTGAAGTAAATATAGAAAATATATTTCAGTCCTACAGGAATATTTTAAATTCCACTGACAAAAAAATCGAAGGCAATGTGAGGTCCAGAATCAGGGCAAATATATTGTATTACCATGC
>DAUP01000043.1 GCA_002505185.1 Ferroplasmaceae archaeon UBA567
GACTTCCCGCTTATATGTTAAAGATAGAGAAAAAAAGTAGGAAATTAATAGGTTTATTGAATACATGCATGCCTTTTATTGAAAATATTAATGTAGAATCACAATTGGATAAATCTATAATAATCAATGTATACGAACGCTATAATAATAAAATATCGTTGCCTGCAACTTTTGTTTCGGATGGTACTATAGAAATATTGGCATTAATATATATACTGTACTTTGAAAAACGTAAAATAATAGCAATTGAAGAAGTTGAAAAGAATATACATCCCTCGTTGATTGCTAGAGTTATGGAACTAATAAAAGATTCTTCAATAGCTAAACAGATCATGATAACTACACATAGCCCTGAAATAATAAAAAATGCCGATATAAAAAATATTATACTCATAAAGCGTGATAGTGAAGGAAATTCATTTATTGTAAGACCATCAACGGCTAAGGATTTACAGATTTTCCTGCAGCAAAATATAGGCATATCCGAACTATTTACCGATGGTTTCTTAAACTGATTTAAATGAAGTTAGCATTCTTTGTTGAAGGAGACATGGATGAAATTTTTATTTCTAACGTTGTTCCAAAAATATTTAAACAGTATAATTTTTCCCTTTCTATACATAAGTATAGTCAACAAAAGGATGTAAAAGTAGGTAATTACATTAAATCAATTAAAGAGATTAAAAATTATTCTTATTTCTTTTTGGTGGATAGTGATCAGTATGACATTGCCAGAAGAAAAAATGAATTGATAAAACGAATACCAAGTTTGGATAATTTAAAGATAATTATAGCTAAGAAAGAGATCGAAAGTTGGTATATTGCCGGAGTTACACCTTCTCTATCTAAAAAGTTATTTCCCAAAGAAAAATATAAGGAAATAATCGATATGATCAAAAGCCCAGAAACCGTTAAAAAGGAAAAATTCAATGCAATGTTACCAATAGCGAGGCCGAGAATGCCTCTATAATTGAGATTCTCAAAAATTATTCAATAGATCATGCTCAACGAAATTCTTCAACATTTGCCTATTTTGTAGAAACAATAAATACAATGATGCCATAAATTATGAAAATGATAAGTCTCTTCCCACTTTAGTGTGGGTTGTTCCAGGGGGATGAGATCTAAAAAATTCAGATATTACTGGAATCATGTTGAATTATGTTGCAAGTTACTCATGATAAAGGGTCATTAACTTGAGTATCCCGGGAAATAGGGGGTGGTTATGAAAACCAGTGAATTTTACCCACACAAAAGTTCGATCACGTACTAAGAAATAATATAAAGATAATATATTTTCCTAAGTGTTGATTACCACCATTGAATATGCTAAGACAGTAACATATTAGGAATTCAGGAATTTTACAATAGTTTCTATGAACCTACCCGTGCTCACATGAAGGACTATCATCCGGTATGCTTTAGTATCTGTATGTATATCAAAATAATTGCACTTTACCAGAGATGGAATATCTGGCTCCATAATAGAATACCTGTTCCTTCCCTGGCTTATCTCCTGTATATCCCTTAAATCGATCTTTAGAAAGGGAATGTATGAAAGTACATATGGGTGTGAATACTGGTAAAATTCTATATAATTCCCAACAAATACAGCCTTTGCATCTATATATTTCTCATGTATCAAACCCGAAATAACATCAAACTTCTGATCTTTTACAGAAACATTGAACCTCGCTGTTGCATCACTGATATTAACAATCTGGTCAGGGAGATATTTAGGAATTTTGCTTAGAATTCTCAGTTCTGAAAAGTGATTATAATACACAAAGGGAAACACTGTGATTGAAACTCCCACTATAAAGAATAGTGCAGTGTAGGTTAGGAATATAAGAAAAAACTCCTTTGTGTGCAAGGAAACAAGGAGGGCAAGCACTGCCGATGCTATAAACACTGATAAAAAATAGTACATCTTCCTGATCATATATTTATAATAGGTAAAAATAGATAACAGTTTTGGTATCGAAAACGACATAGAATGAACAAAATATTTTTATATATAAGTTTCTGATGCCCACATATGGGAATTTTCGGGCATGCTCAAAAATGCAGGAAGGACTATTTAATTTTCATTGCCGCTGTTATACTTATCCTGGTTGGCATAACTATTTATTCAGGTATTTTTCCTCCTGCATCAGTAGTGGAATCATATAGCATGGAACATTCTGACAACTGGCAGTATGGAATTATAGATGAGGGTACCATAGTAATGGTAAAAAAGGTCAACAATATTGATAATATTATAACCTATGTCCAGGGAAGGAGTGATAATTCTTCATCCTACGGAGAGTACGGAAATGTAATACTCTACCATAATAGTGCCCTTGGTGTCATAACAATACACAGAGCTATGTTTTATTTAAGCTGGAATGGGTCTAATCCAGAAATAGAGGGATATCATAATCAATCGTATATCCACATTTATAATGACAATATAATCATGGAGGGAATAGGATATGCACATAGAAACCTGATAGTCAATGTCTCAGGTTACAAAGGTGATTCAGGGTTTATAACAGTAGGTGACCATAACCTTGCCACATTGTCAAAGGATTCTCCATACTATAACAGGACATACAACGCATATTACGCATCAGACCAGAGTATCTGGGGGATCAAACCCGTTTCCATAAATGAAATAGTTGGAAAAGCATATGGATATATTCCATGGTTCGGGCTTATAAAGCTAAATATCCTGAGATTGGAAGGGAAATGGCCAAGGCAGGATTATACAAATGTCCCAAAATATTCCTATCTGGATCTGTCCCTTTCAATAATAGCAATAATTGGTTTAATTCTATTTCCCTACAAAAAGACATATAATAAATTGAAAGGAGCTCTCAGAAATTCTTAGAGATAACATCGGGCTTTCCGGCAACCTTGAGGTATACAGGCTCGCATTTGAATTCCATTGCGGCATTTTTTACCTTTTCTTTATCTTCTTTTTTAACGGTGACGAAGACATTTGTCCCACCGGTCACTATGTAGGCATTCCAGAATACTTTCTTCAATTCATCAATCTTTTCAATGAATCTCTGCATTTCATCTGTAATTATATTTACGCCCACTTCCCGTAACATTGTATGGTACTCATTAGTATCTTTTTCCCCTGCCTCGAATATGCCCTTTACGTCACGACTGGCCGCCATCTTTTCAAGTTCCTTTGATCTTAACTCGGAATTTTTCACACGATCTGCGTATTTTTCATGATTAATTATATTCTGATGTATAATATCCGACGGTTTTCTTTGCTCCGAAAATTTGCAGCCGACAATTACAAAATCCTGAAATTCATCAGGCCCAAGTATTTCATCCGTTAATGATTCCTTTCCATTTGCGTGGTTAATTGTAAAACCGCCAAATAGGCTCCTTCCGGCACTTTCTGATATTTTCTGAAGGTCATTCTCAAAATTAAATATATTTATGTTGTATTCAAATATGGATTCTATGCACTCGCCTATTGCCGCAGCTCCTGCATCTGAACTTCCACTGATTACGTTTTTATTTTCTGATATAAAAGAAACCTCAGAATATTCAGGATGACGCTTAAGAATATCGTGTTTGTACTTATCTATTACAACAAATGGAGACCTTGGTGAATCAGGTGAAATTTCCTTGCCGTTAATAATACCTGATTTGGTATTTGACAGGTATAGATCAGTTTTAACATAAATTTCATCATCAAGCCCGGTATACGCTATTCCTGCGGTTGTATGCCTGGGAATTCTTTTTACATCGTCCGAAACCCCGCCTAAAAGCAATATTCCAATAGTGGGATAGGCTTTGACCTCAACATAATATTTTTCCATATTCTGAAATTGAGTATAACATAAAATCATTTTGTTTGGCTGGAGTTTAAAAATGATTGTAAACAGTGCTGGATAGTAACCTGTTCCACTTT
>DAUP01000004.1 GCA_002505185.1 Ferroplasmaceae archaeon UBA567
ACTGAGGTTCACTACCCAATTCCTCCACAAGCTATTGCATGTGGTCTCCTTGGAGGGGAGTTAGATGAATATGGGAAATTAAATTTACGGTTAGGTACTATCCATAAAAATGATTCATGGTAATATTTATCAATAATCAGTAATTTCTATATCCTGTAGACAAAAGGTTTAAAAACATATATCCATGTGAGCCTTATGGAGTCACAATTAAAAATTGAAAGAAATATCCAGGTAGAGGCAATAAAGCAGAGCCCTACAATGAGCAGGGAAGTTGAAATTGTGGAGAGAAAGGGAATTGGCCATCCGGACAGCGTTGCCGATGGAATTGCCGAATCAGTAAGCAGGGCACTGAGCAAATATTATTTAAAGCAGTACGGCAGGATACTGCACCATAACACAGACCAGGTAGAGGTAGTTGGAGGACAGGCCGATCCAAAATTCAAGGGGGGAAATGTCCTTGAGCCAACATACATTTTATTGAGCGGGCGTGCAACTGCATCCGTTGGGGATGACAGGATACCGGTCAAATCACTTGCAATAAAATCCGCTAAGGATTATTTGAGAGACCATTTTCCAGATCTTGACATAGATTCGGATGTCATGATAGATTCAAGGATAGGAAATGGCTCTGTTGATCTAAGAGGGTTGTACGATACAAGAAAATTTAAGGCAAACGACACATCATTTGGGGTTGGATTTGCTCCATTCACAGATACTGAAACACTTGTTAAGCTTACAGAGAAATATATTAACGGTGACCTAAAAAAATCATTGCCTGCAATCGGCTATGATATAAAGGTTATGGGATTCAGGAAGGGAAAAACAATAAACCTCACAGTTGCAGCGGCATATGTGGACAAATACGTCAAAGACGCCTCTGAATATAACTCAATAAAGGATGAACTGGTAAGCAAAATAAAGGACAATGCTGTAAAATACACAGACAACGATGTGCAGGTATATGTAAATACCGGAGATATAAAATCAGACAGTGTTTATTACCTTACAGTGACAGGACTGTCCATGGAAAACGGCGATGACGGATCCGTGGGAAGAGGAAACAGGGTAAATGGAATAATTACCCCATACAGACCCATGAGCATGGAGGCAGCAGCAGGGAAAAACCCAGTAACACATGTTGGTAAGTTATACAATGTATTGTCAAACCAGATAGCAGACCAGGTAGTGAGCGAAGAGGGTGGAGACATAAAGGAAGTACTTGTCAGGATAGTTTCCCAGATAGGAAGACCTGTTGATGAGCCCCATGTGGCCTCACTCCAACTTATCTACGAAGACAATGTGGATCCATCAAAGCATAAAAACAACATCAGGGCAATAGCCGATGAAAAATTGGCACATATGGACAAATTGACACAGATGTTTGTTGATGGAAAAGCAGAAGTATTTTAATTTTTTATATTATTTTCCACATAAGGTATGCATCGGAGAGATCCGAATAATAATTTTTTAAAGTAGAAATAATGGAAAAGCCGTTCTTTTTGTAGAACTTGATTGCATCCTCATTGTCTGTACGCACCTCCAGCCTTATGGTGGAAAGCCCTGAACCCATCATGACATTAAGTTCCTGTGTCAGGAGCATTTTTCCAATTCCTGAACCACGGAATTCCTTTTTCACCGCAAATAAAAGAATTCGTCCTTCCGTTCCAGAATATTTTGCCCCTATGATAAAGCCCGAAACAGAGTCAAAATTATCGTATACTATGAATGCCTGTGGCCATGCCCTGTAAAGGTCAAGTATCAGGGATTTTGTATAATATTCTGACAGGGAACACTTTATTATATCCATTATGGTTTCACTATCCCTTATCTCGAATCCCCTTGCGTAACCAAAAAATGAGTTACCTGCGGCCATACTGCCATATATTGGTATAAAATATTATAATCTTTCCAATCACACTATGAATCTTGGTATAACCAGCATTGCAAAGAATAAATTGAATAGAACAATTGATGCCATTCCAACGTAAAGGTAGTTTTTGTCCTCAAGAAATGAAAGCCATCCTATGAATACCACGGTAATAGGGGTAAATATCAATACCCAGAGACCAACTGTTATGAAATAAAGCCCATCAATTTCCGAAAGTCCTGACAAAATTTTATTCAGTGAAACGGATCTTGAATCAATTCCGTGCGCAAGTGCATAATGATAATCGGACATCTGCGCAAGTGTGTATCCGTCTCCACCGTTTTTTGCGAATAATAGTATAACGCCTACTATAATAAATGACACACTTATCATTACACCTGCTTTAAGGAAATAGCTTATTATTATTTCATCATCGTGATTTTTCATTATTATCCCTCCACTCTTTTCTCTTAGAATTATAATACAGTAGAGATATTAAGACTATGGATATTATAATTGATATAAAGAACTGTATCATCAGTGAGAAAGTTATAATGAAATTTATCAGGTGAAGTCCCTTGAATACCATATCAAACCCGAGGAAAGACAGGATTGCAAAGAATATCCACCTTATATTTTCATTTGAAATCTTCACAAGAACCTTTGCACCGAAAAATGCGCCGATAAGTACACCTATTGCAGTGGCTGCGGCTATGAACAGATTTATATATCCCTCATACCAGTAAATGGAACTTCCAGTTGCTGCTGTTATTCCTATCATGAAATTGCTGGAAGTGGTTGTAACTTTCATGGGAAGATTCATTGCCCAGTCCATGCCCAGTACCTTTAATGCTCCGGAACCTATTCCCAGGAGCCCCGATACAAATCCTGCGAAGAACATTACTATTTCTCCCAGCCACCATCTGATGCCATGGTATTTTATTGTCTTTCTCAGCCTTTCGTCATAATAGGATCCGGTTAACTGAAATAATTTAGTGCTCCAGTCTGGTTTTGTCTCCGGTGGAATCTCCTTTCCTATTTTTTTTATTGTCGGTATTAATGAAAATAAAAGCACAAGACCAAAAATAACATAAACACTCCATATGAGTGAATGTTTATCTATAAAAATCAATGTCAGTGAGCCTACTATTGCACCTGTGGTGGTGGCAATTTCCAGTCCTATTCCTATTTTTATGTTAGCTATTTTTTTCTTTGTATATGCGCTTGCAGAACCGGCAGATGTTGCTATGGTTGATATAAGGCTTGCTCCAGCAGCAAAAATAAAAGGAATGCCGTAGAATAAAGTTAGAACAGGAACTAAGACGGTACCACCACCTAAACCTGTTAATGAACCGATAAATCCAGCAATAATAGAACCGAATACTATCAGGAGAAACTTCAACGCTATTAAAATTAAAGTCATTTAATCTTTATTACTTTACCATATTTATCGTTTGTTGATAGTAATTATGTTTATGATATGTGTGAAAATGTTCCAGTTATCCGGTTACTTATCCGTGAAACATTTATTTTAGGCAAGGCACTGATGCTCCTGGGAATATTCGAAATCAATTCGACAGAATTACATCGAGAAGTTTTTATTCCATATTTTCAGGAAGCGACCATAAAACTTACGCTGATCAGGAAAATAACTGAATGAATCACTGAAATCAAAAGACCTGGAGTACCTGAATGGCAGTGGGGTCTCATAAAGACAAAATTCAAATAGGAAGGATATTCAAAATTCATCTGGTCAGAATGTATGTTCCCATCCAAAAAAGAAATGTACGAGAACAGGATAGACACCTATGTCCTCAACCTTGAGAACATAACAGGCGGGTACGGTATAGTACACTGCATGACCGCCGCTATGGAAGTGATTAAAATGGCAAGATCGTTTTTGACATTGAAAGATGTGGATTCGGAAGAATTTATAGGAATGGTAAACAGAGCGTTGTATTATAAATCAATGATTGGTACAAAGAAAGCTGTAGTTCCAATATTGAAGGGAAAATATGCAGGACTTCTATTTGAGAAACCCTCAACAAGGACAAGGACTTCCTTTGAAGTGGCGTCTGAAAGAATGGGTGCACATACATTATATTTGTCATCAGACCAGATACACCTTTCAGGGGGAGAACCAGTAAAGGATGTTGCAAGAATGCTTGGTGGATGGCTGGATATACTTGTAGCCAGGGTTTTTGCACAGTCCACATTAACTGAACTTGCGAAGTATTCAGGGCTTCCGGTGATAAATGCATTGAGTGATTCCGAGCATCCAACACAGATGATATCTGATTTCCTTACGATAATGGAAAAGAAAAACAGTTTCAGGGGGTTAAAAATGACATTTATAGGAGACGGAACTAATAATATNNAGCCGAAAAGATTGCTGCGAAGCAGGGCAGCACAATAACTGTGACCCATGATGTTGCAGGAGGAGCAAAAGGATCAGATATACTTTATACCGATGTATGGGTCAGCATGGGTGAGGAGGCACAAAGGCAGCAGAGAATTAAAGATTTCCAGGGATTCCAGATCAACAGTGATGTACTGAAACTGGCAGAGCCCGATGCAATAGTAATGCACTGCCTTCCGGCTGAGAGGGGGCTTGAAATAACAGATGAGGTCATAGAGGGAAAACAATCCGTGGCATGGCAACAGGGTGTCAATAAGATATACGGTGCTGCAAGCAGCATTGAATGGGCAATGAGGGATTGATACTGTGGACCGTATAGTGATAGCCCTTGGTGGCAATGCACTAGATACTGGAAAATCAAGCATAATGGAACAATTAGGAAAAGCCTCTGAAACATTTATCAGATTGTCAAATGTCATAAACAGCAATGAAGCCGTGATAACCTATGGAAACGGGCCACAGATAGGGGAAATATACCACAAAACATCTTATCCTCTGGACATAAGCGGAAGCATGTCACAGGGACTCCTCCTGCACATTCTTTCCATGGCATACAATCCACTCCAGCTTTCAGGAAAACTCAAAAAGAGCGCTGTTCCTATTCTGACAC
This sequence comes from Ferroplasmaceae archaeon UBA567, assembly GCA_002505185.1. Taxonomy (GTDB): domain Archaea; phylum Thermoplasmatota; class Thermoplasmata; order Thermoplasmatales; family Thermoplasmataceae; genus Ferroplasma. Next base: position 4,897 of record DAUP01000004.1, read on the forward strand.
ATACTTTTATTGATAAGGATAAATACACATTAAAACCAATCGGCCCTTTTTATGACCATAAAATTGATGATTCCTATGCCATGGAAATTAACAAGGGTTACAGAAAAATGGTGAAGTCCCCTGAACCCACAGGCATAATGGAAATAGATTCAATAACATATTTAATGTCCAATGGCTATTTACCACTTGCTGTTGGGGGAGGAGGTGTCCCCGTGGAGAAATTAGATACAGGATATGCAGGCTTTGAAGGTGTCGTTGACAAGGATTTGAGCTCCTCCCTTCTTGCAAACCAGTTAGCGGCAAAGAAGCTTATCATTATTACAGATGTAAATAATATATACCTGGACTTCAAAAATAAAATCGACCCTATCAACAAAATAGGCTACAGTGAATTACTCTCTTATTACAATAAAATAAACTTTGAAGAAGGTACAATTAAGCCAAAAATTCTTGCTTCACTTAAATTCATAGAAAACGGTGGAGAAAAGGTCTATATTACATCTATTGACAATATAGATAATATGGAAACTGGAACAGTCATTGAAAAGGGATAAAACAAATTAGGGTCCTCCAACATCTGAGGTGATGTTTAGAGTAAATAAAATCCAGATAATCCTGATATTATTGAAATCAAGTTTAATGATGAAGGATGTATGTTATGAAAGTCCGGTGGTTCATTGATTATTTTATTAATGCTTTGTTACTTCCCATTAAATCGTTATCTTTCCAGTATTTTTTTATTATTATAGATAAGGAAATTACAATTGGTATTATAAGTATGGCAAAGGTTTTCTCGAAACCTATGTATGGTATTATTGCTGCAAATATCAGGGGTATAACCATAAAAAGGCTCATATTATATGCATAGTAATAGGAATTTACTGCATTCCTTTCCTCGATTGTAGACCCTCTTGCAATTTGTACCGTTGATATTGGGAATATGGAACCATGAGGTATGCCGAGAACCATCATAAGGATCAGAAAATCTGTATAGTTCGGAAGGAATGGAAAGAGTGCAAGGGCAACAATTGTAATTCCTGGAGCAATTATCAATGGTATCCGGAGATTTCTTATAGGTCTTATACTCAAATATATTCTTGTGAATAGTGAAACGGTAAAAAAGAACACAAATGGAAGATAAGCCATATAACTGCTCACGTGAAACCTTGTTTCCGCAAATATTGCAAGAAATACGGTCAGTGCTGCGAACGGCACATTATAGGTTGTAATGGTAAGAACAGATGAAATGAAACCCTTATTATGCCATACATATCCACCATGCGTTTCCTTTTTGTTCTCTGGGAATTCCATGAAAAACGATGTTATAATCCCTATAATGCCAAGAGGAACAAAAAATAAAAAGAGCGTTCTGTAATATATTATGGTAAGTAGATAAGTCTCCAGTGAAGGTCCGAATACAAGGCTGAAGCTTAGTCCAACAGCATATATGCCAAGCAATCTTTCCCTGCCCCTTTCATTGGGATATAATGAAGCGGAGGTTATTATATTCGGCAATATTATGCCATATGCAATTCCTATAAGGAAAGATATTATAAAGACGCTGACATCCCCGGATAAATAATACAGTAAAAGAAAGCCTGTAAGTGCAAAATTGGCTATAATAAAAATTTTTTTTCTGAGCCCAGACTTCAAGAGTGGATTCAGAAACGCTGTTGCCAGCACAGTGCCCAGATATATGATTGCGGTCACCAGTGCAGTGGCAATATATGAGAAGTTAAGGACATATTTGGAGAAGAGTGGCACAGTGGTGACAACCATGTTATTGGTAGACCTCATCGATATTCCCATGAGTATTAACACTGTTGAATAGAGAATGAATAACTTTTTGCCTGCCACCTGATTATTCATGTATGATTAGTGCTTGATTTTATTTATATGATTTCTTGTCAGCTAGAAGAACATTTAATCTTCTGTGAAGGGAATGGAATTCCCTGTGTTAAACGTTAAAAAAAAATAAAATTATTTTTTAAACAGAGCAGGTCCTAATGGAACTAAGCCTTCTTTTACAGAATTACTGACTATGGCAAAGCTTGTGTAAACTGCAAAGAATGCTGTCAGGAATCCAAACACCCCTCCCAGGCGGGTCAATGTGGTAGATGAATAATATGCTCCGAACCCAAGCATAAAGAATGCAAGCCACAGAAACAGAAATGTGAGATTCAACGACAGGTTCAATCTAATAGCACTGGCCCACATATATAGTGTAAACAGTCCCCATAATATCAAAGCAATACCGAGGGCGGTTGCAGGTATGGTTATTATTTTCATTGAGGCAAATAAGACAAGGAATCCATAAAATAACCAGAATGACCCATAACTGGTGAAGGCAGTGAAGCCAAATGTATTTCCACGACGCATTTCAAATGCCCCTGTGAGCAACTGGGCAAATCCTCCATAACTAAAAGCCAGTGGCATTACCACTGAAACTGCAGCTACTGAAAGTATCCCAGCATTGACAAAGCTTAGCAAAAAGGTTGTAAATCCGAATGCCGCAAGCCCTAATGGTGCAGGATCAGCCAGAAACGATTTATTTATCTGATTTACATTCAGGGGGTCTTCTGTCTTAATTTTATTTATTGCTACGTTCTCATTTTTTATGTCTTTATTGTTTTCCATGATTAATCACCTTCCTCCTTTTTTATTATTTCAACAGCTTTTTTTATTTCCTCAACTGATGCTTCGTTTTCAAGGGTGCTTATATCTCCCGGAAGCTGATTCAGATAAACTGCCTTTATGACCCTTCTCATTATTTTCCCAGATCTCGTTTTTGGAACAGCGTCTACTATATGTATCTCCTCAGGAACCATAATTGGGCCAAGGTCCGCCCGCACCCTTTTTTTAATGCTGTTTATAACCTCAACGCTTTTTTCATATCCATCCTTCAGGGTTACAAAAGCGATTATTGTATCACCTTTTACAGTATCTGGCTTTCCAAAAACTGCTGCCTCTGCGACCTCTTTCATTGCAACGAGTTCATCTTCCACCTCTATGGTTCCTATTCTGTGCCCGGAAACCTTCAAAACCTCATCGCTTCTCCCCAGTAACCAGTAATATCCATCTTTGTCCTTAATTGCATAATCACCCATCAGATATTGTTCCGGGAATTTAGAGAAGTACACATCCATGTATCTTTTCTCATCGCGGTTCACAGTGAGCATTAATCCAGGCCATGGTTTCCTCAATACTATATATCCTTTCTCCCCATCTTTGACCTCTTTTCCATCATCACCATATATTACTGGGTCTATTCCAGGCATTGGAAACGTTGCCGAACCAGGCTTTAGATCTGGTAAACCAAGATGTGCTGAGGGGGCAATGGTAAAACCACCGGTTTCTGTCTGCCAGTAAGTATCTATTATGGGGCATCTGCTTTTACCTATGACATCATAATACCAGTGCCATGCTGCAGGATTTATGGGTTCGCCAACAGTTCCCAGAGTCTTAAGGGAAGAAAGGTCATGAGATAGGGGGTATTTCTCTCCGTATTTCATTAAGAGCCTTATTGCTGTGGGAGATGTATATAATATATTCACACCATATCTTTCTATAATGTCCCACATACGGTCGGGCTTAGGGTAATCTATAGCCCCTTCGTACATTATTGATGTCATTCCCAGAAGAAGCGGAGCAAAAACAATATAACTGTGCCCGGTTATCCATCCTATATCAGCTGCACACCACCAGCGATCTTCGTCCTTTGGATTAAAGCCCCATTTTAGCGTGTTTGCAACCCATACAGGATATCCACCATTACCATGTACTATTCCCTTGGGCTTTCCTGTAGTGCCTGATGTGTAGAGAATAAATAGGGGATCACTGGAATCAAGTTCTTCCGGTTTCACGTATCCATCCTCAAGAATTTGATCATAGTAATAATCCCTGCCAGATTCCATATTTATTTTGTTATTGGCGTTTTTCACCACTATTACATTATCCACGCCCTTACTGAGATCAATTGCTGCATCCACTATTTTTTTCAGTTCTATAATTTTACCCTTTCTGAATCCCCCATCGGCTGTGATTACAGTTTTTGAATTGGAATCATCAATCCTCTGTGCAAGTGCTTCTTCACCGAATCCGGAGAATACGACATTGAATACTGCTCCGATTCTTGCACAGGCAAGCATGGCTATTGGAGCCTCCAGTATCATGGGAAGGTATATTGTAACCCCATCCCCTTTTTTTATGCCAAGGTTAAGCAGTGCCTTTGCAAATGCATTCACACGTCTGTACAGACCGTAGTATGTAACAACTTTTTCCTCCCCTTTTTCTGGAACCCATATATAAGCAACCTTATTTCTCTTTTCATTGTTGGCATACCTGTCCAGGCAGTTATATGACATATTGGTTTTTCCATTTATAAACCATCTGTAAAATGGCTTCTTTGAGTCATCAAGAACCTTATCAAAGGGACTGAACCAGTCTATGATTTTGGCTTTCTCTTTCCAGAAGCTTTCAGGATTTTCCAGCGATTCCTTATATTCCTGTCTATATCTGGCGAGGCCTACCCGATATTTTTCATCCATGGGCAATGTTTCGTTCATAATAAAATATACACTTATACATTATTTAAATATTTCTATAGTATTATAAATACGTCATATGTCTATTTATTCATACTAAAAATGCTAGTTTAACTTTTTAAACTATACATAAAATTACCATTTTGTCGAGCTTTCTTTAATTTAGCAGATTTAGAACTTTTAATGGAAAGACAGTGTATTTCTAAATTAATATGCCTTAACAATCGTGAATTTTTAACCTATATTAAATAAATGCAACAACTAAATCTTATATCGACATTTGATATATAAGAAATTTGTATTTATCCAATATGATAATATTTCAATAGTGTGATAGTATAGTATACTTTGGAAATGTTTAAATATTATAATGAAATACTCTTATGCTTAAGGAGGTGTTTAGTATGGAAACTGAAAATACTCAGATAGAAAGAAAAATGCCTGCCAAAAAGGAAAACAGATATGATTTCCAGAAATCTGACATAGAAAAGGAACCTATGGTCAGAATGGAGGAAATTGCCAAACAAATATCTGTTACATGGAAAAATGCCAGTCTAAGGATTGCAGATGTGAAGAGGCTTATACCATATCTTGCTGCCCAGGCTTTTGTCCAGACAGGGGAATCCGAGGATGACATACTGGATTATATAGACGGATATTTCAAGCCTGCGCTACTTGAATATGTATACAGCATACGCAATTCAGCCAAATTCAATCTAATTGAGAATTAAATTTTATTGAGTTTTTTATTTGCCGGTTCATCCCGGTATCTAATTTTCATTTATTTTTAAATTAAGTTTTCTGAAACCATACATTATATCACTGTCTATCCGGTCATCTGGAGAGGGCTTTATGATACTGTATGAAGGCACCGCCTTTGAAAATTCCTCTAGTGCTATTCTTGCTTCCAGCCTTGCAAGTGGTGCCCCGAGACAAAAATGCACACCATGTCCGAAGGCTATGTGCCTTTTTTCAACCCGGTGCGGATTGAATGCATCCCCTTCCCTGAATATCTCCTCATCCCTGTTTGCAGAACCAAGGTATAATGCCAGTATGTCATTTTTAATAATCTCCACTCCACCTATCTCTGTATCTATTTTAGAATATCTCCTGGTTGATTGCACCGGTGACCGGTATCTCAAGGTTTCTTCCACAACCCATGGTATAATGGAGGGATTCTGTCTCATTTCGGGGTATATGCCTGGATTTTCATATAATGAGAATATGGCATTTGTTATGAGATTTGTTGTGGTTTCATTTCCTGCTACCAGAAGCAGAATTGCAAATCCGGCAATTTCCATGTCGGAGAGTTTTCTGCCGTCCATTTCAATGGTGGACAGTCTCGATATAAGATCGTTCTTATCAGAGTTTCTGTCAATCTTCTTATAGAAATAATCCGCCATCTGATTCTGTGTTTCAATATCAGGTCCCCTGCCAAGAGATGTGGCAAGCTTATCCGACCAGTCACGGAAGAATACGGAATCCGACTCAGGCACACCCATCATCTCTGAGATAACCGTTATGGGCAACAGGTATGAAAGATCTGAAACTATGTCTGAATTATGTTTTTCAACAATTTCGTGGACAAGTTTTCCCGCAATTTTCCTTATACGGGGTTCAAAGAGATCTATGCTTCTGGGGGTAAATGCACCACTGACAAGGTTCCTCAAAGTTGTATGCATTGGTGGATCCAGAAGGAGAATGCTTGGTGTTGTTTTCTCATTAAGCAATTCTGCCAGTTCCCCACCCAGAAGGTCCCTGAACTGTGATGAAAAGTTCTGATGGTCTGAAAGAATTCTGGAAATATCACTGTATTTGAAAATGTGTATCATATTCCCCTCTCTGAATACCGGTGAATTCTGCCTCATTTCACGGTACCATTCAAATGGCTCTTCTTTATAAGTGGGTATATGCATGATTTAATATTGCCATTTCATATATTATATTGCTCATAAAGAAATTGAGGAAATTATCCCTGAATTTTTTATTTAATCAATAAAAATAAAAAGGATTGTACTATCACTTTATAAATGATTCAGAAATATTACAATGGCAAGCCTTCATATGGCGATGATTTTGACTATATCCTCATATCACGCATGAAGCTGGATAAGGAGACATCAGACAATATCCTCCATGATGTTTACTCCAACAATTACGACATGGCATTACTGTTTGGCAGACAAGGAATTATTGCGTTCATCTATGGCATACTGATAAAACTCTCACTTTCGGTCAAAAAGGGGAAAATACTTCCATTCGGCACAATTTACTCGAAAAATGCCTATGATTATCTTCTTTCAAAAAATATTATCCCAGACATGGAAAAAAATATGATACTGGGAAATGTGCTTCTAATAAAAAACCGCAGCTTTCAGTACAAATCATTCTATACGAATCTGAAATGCACTGAAAATATACGCTTTAAGGATTTCCTTGACCTCACAATTAAGCGGGGAAATATGTTCAAATATGTTATTGTAGGGATTTCTGGGGTGTTTGTTAACGAGGGCATGCTATTACTCCTTCATGTCCCACTTGGACGGGTTTTGAGCATCATACCTGCAATAGAGGTTTCAATCGTCTATAACTTTGTTTTGAACAATAGATTTACATTTCACGGAAGGGGCCATTTTTACCTGAGGCTCACAAAATACAATTTATTCAATCTCATAGGCTTTGGCGCTAACCTTGGCGTTTACTATTCCGCACTGTACTATAAAACCAATATATATGTAGCAGATTTCCTTGGCATACTGGTGGCGTTCATAATAACATATACAACTGCCACCATGATAGTGTGGTAATATGGAAAAAACAGAAAGCATGGAAAGAATACAGCGTATTATAATAAACGAAACAGCGACAGTTCTTATTATTTCCGCTTTTGCTGCGTTCGGACTATTCGGGTATCTTAACATTTTTGCCATAGCTCTGGAAACCACATTGCTTGTATTTGCATTCATATTGCTGCTCATATCCAACCTCAATGGCAGATATAAATTCAACCCATTGTACATCCAGGCCTTTGTATATTCTACCATGCTGGAGGCTGATCTGGTAATCATGATGGCTATTTCCAATCCATTTTTTAAGTATACCCTTATTGCAGTAGCAACCATATCCCTCATATTTGCTTCCTATAAGTTCTATAAAGACCCTTATTCCTACGATATCTTAAGAAATATAGAAAACAGGGTAAAACAATTATACATTATTATAGCAGCTGCATTCCTTATAGCTGTATCAGCAATAGCCATGCTAGCAGTATTTGCGCCCACAGATGAATTTCTGATAGACCTCTACTCCGCAATGCAATTCATGCATGGGTTAAATCCATACAATCCTGCAACCACAGCTGGCGTGTTTCTTTACTTCAAAAGCTTCAATATGGATCTGAATGTTACGCCCACAATGTACGGGAAAGACATAACTCTTCTGGGATATCCTTCACTGGCATTTCTGATTTACATACCATATGTCTATGTGGGAAAATTTGCAAACCTTATAATCTCTGCCGTGGCTTTCATACCATTTATTATTATATATAGAAAATTTAATGACAAAAAGATGGGGCTGTACGCCATGCTGGCACTGCTTGTCAACGTAATATTCCTTTACAGTGCGGCATTTTCACTGGTCGGGCTTGTGTGGGTTGTATTCCTGATGGCATCATATTACTTCAGAAATGAGCCAACGTACTCCGGGATATTTTTTGGACTGTCCCTATCTGCAAAACAGTTTCCTGCACTGATTTTTCCCTTCATGTTTTATATGATCTACAGGGAAAAAGGCATTCTTGAAGCCATTAAATGGACTGTGTCAGCATTCCTTATATTCATGCTAATCAATGGTTATTTCATTATAAGGTCTCCAGCACTCTATTTTAAAGACATACTTTCTCCAGAAATAATGAAGCTCATAGGAATAGGATTCGGGCCATCCCAGCTTTCATTCCTTAATTTTGTTCATATTCCACCTCAACTGTTCACTATTATTATGGTGCTTTCATTAGTGGCATTTTTTGTTCTATATATTAGACATTATGACACCTTGAAATTTGATCTCTTTGTATTTCCTGTATTGATACTTTTATTTAATTACAGGCTTCTCATAACCTATGTGGCTTTCTGGCCTCTTATATCCATAATATCCATAGAGGACATAGATTATGGCAGAAAACTTTCCATTAACAGGAAAATTATCAGGCACTATGCAACCTATGCTCTTGCCATACTGATTGCTATCCTTGTTGTTGGAGCCTATTTCGGGGTGCATCCGGAAGAAAATGTGAAAGTTAATTCTATAAGCCTTGATTTGTTTCATGGAAAGGTAAAAAAGATATTTGTGAGTGTTGCATATACGGGCAAAAAATCCGAGAATATATATTTCAGGGGTATAATAAACGAAACCAGCTATAACGGGCTGCTGTTCAACTATTCGGGAAATAAATTAATTCCGGGTGCCACAACAAATATAACACTTTATCCGGTACGGGGTGAAACAATTCCCGATAATATTACCATCGATCTGATTGCATACAATGGCACAATACAGGGGTCATCAACATACAGCATATACCAATGGAAGGTTATGCCCTACCATGATTTGCTATATAATCCTCCGCAAAATAAGTTATCGCTAAATCAGAGCCTGCCCTGAATAGTGCAATTAAAGCCTCGTTTATGGCATCCGGAGCCAGGCTTCCTGATAATACCGCATTTTTTATCATGCTGTATTCCCCGCTAACCATATATGTTGCCAGGGGTTTTTTATAGAGTTGTTTTGCACGGTAAATCACGTCAAGGTAAAATAAAGCAGGTTTTACCATTATTATATCTGCCCCTTCCTTTATGTCAAGGCTTATTTCATTCATGGCCTCATCTCCATTTCTGTAATCCATCTGGTAGCTCTTTCTGTCACCGAATTGTGGGGCGGAATCGGCAGCATCCCTGAAAGGCCCATAGAGATTGGAGGCGAATTTGGAGCTGTATGCCATAATAATTGTATTAATGTATCCACTGGTGTCCAGGGCTTTGCGTATGGTTCCTACCTGGCCGTCCATCATTCCAGATGGAGCAATGATGTCCACGCCCGCTTCGGCATAGCTTATAGCCTCTTTTCCATAGATATCAAGTGTTTTATCGTTGTCCACATATCCATTGGATATTATTCCACAGTGCCCAGTATCCGTATACTCGCACAGGCACAAGTCGGCTATAACATTCAATTTTGTATTGGCCTTTGCTGATCTGATGGCTTTCTGTACTATGCCATTATGGTCATAGGATGCTGTCCCTGAGGAGTCTTTTTGTGCAGGAATTCCAAAAAGTATGATATTTTTCACACCTATATCCTCTAAATGCCCTATATATTTTTCATATTCCTTCAATGAATATCTGTATATGCCTGGCATGGATTTTATTGCAGTTTTACTTTTTGCTGTCTCATCCACAAACACAGGCATTATGAGCTTGTCAGGATTTATGGAGGTTTCGGTGAAGATATCCCTTATATTGCTATTTAATCTGTATCTTCTCATTCGTTCAACTGGAAACATAAGCATAAATATGGTTAATTGCTAATTAAATATTTTCAATTACGATAAGAGTATATAAAACAGTATAAAATTGGCTGGAATTAAATCAATATCATTTCATTTTTGAAATAAAGCATTCCAGGATTAGAGTTTTCCATTCAATTTAAGATATTTTTCATAGAATTCCGGATATGCCTCATATTCTACATCGTCGAAATCATTTGCTTCCATGAACCCTTTCAACCGCAGTATGCAGGAATCACATTTCCCACATGCCTTTTCTCTTCCATTGTAACATGACCATGTAAGATGATAAGGAACTCCAAGTTTTCTGCCCAGCCTTACTATATCTGCCTTTGTTAGGTATTGTAAGGGCACCCTTATCCTGAATCCCTTTTCTATGCCATATTCAGTGCCAAGATTCAGGGTTTTCTCCATGGAGTTAAAGAATTCGGGTCTGCAGTCCGGGTATCCGGAATAATCTATTGCATTTGCACCTATAAAGATAGAAGAAGCCTCTATGGTTTCCCCGTATGCAGCTGCAAGTGCCAGAAATGTGGTATTTCTTGCCGGAACATAGGTGACCGGTATTTCCTTTTCAATATTTTCCATATCCCGTTCAGGAACTTTTATGTTATCGGTGAGTGCAGATCCACCTATTTGCTTCATATCCATGCTAATTTTCTTGAGTTTCAATCCATAGTGCCTGCATATTTCCTCAGAGCTCCTTAATTCTCTTATATGTCTCTGGCCGTAATCAAAGCTCAAAGGATAAACAGTGTAACCACTATCTATTGCATATGCCAGTACAGTCGGAGAGTCAAGCCCACCTGAAATTAATACAACAGCCTTTCTGTTTTCCATGGAGGATAATTATGGAAAGGTATTATAATTTATATAGAGGTTCCCTGCCATTGAGCACATTTACCAGGTTTGTTACAGCAGTTTCAGCCATTTTGTCTCTGGTTTCATATGTTGCACTTCCCAGGTGTGGCGTGGCAACAACATTGGGAAATGCGAGAAGTGGGTTTGAATTTGTCACGGGCTCACTTTCGAAAACATCAAGGGCAGCTCCCCTAATAATGCCCTCTTTCAATGCCCTTGCCAGATCGTATTCGTCTACAATTTTGCCTCTTGTGCCATTTATGAGAAATGCTGTTTTCTTCATCTTTGATAATTTTGCATAGTCAATAAAATGGTATGTTTCCTCGTTCAGGTCAAGTGCTATTGCCACATAATCTGATTGGGAAAGCAGGGAATCAAGACTGGTGAAATCAGCAGCAACATCATGCCTGTGCCTGCTATAGTATATAATATTCATATCAAAACCGGATGCCCTTTTAACAAGGGCTTTCCCTATTCTTCCCATGCCTATTATTCCCAGTGTTTTTCCATGTATTTCGCTGCCAAGCATGAATGTGGGATTCCATCCTGCTTTCCAGCCATTTTCCCGGATAAGGTTATTTCCTGATACAATATTCCTGGCAACAGCAATCATAATCCCAAAAATTAGATCTGCTGTGGCATCTGTAAGAACCTCAGGTGTATATGTCACCATTATCCCCCTTTCCCTGGCGTAGTCAACATCTATGTGGTCATAACCTACGCTATAAGTGCTTATGACCTTTAATTTTCTTCCTCTGTCTATTATTTCCTTATCTATTTTTTCATTAAGTGTTATGAGCATCCCCTCAGCATTTTCTATGTTAGAAAGTATCCATTCCCTCATATCACCCGTTCCAGGAAAAAATTCGACTTGAATATTCTTCTCACTGGCAAGATAATTTCCGGGTATATGTCTTGTGGCAATAACGTTGTACATAGAACAATAATTAGCAAAGGCAATAAAGAATTTTCCATGGATTAATTATTTATCTTTTATTAACGTAAAGATTAATTATATGGTATAAATGTACCTAATAAATTGAGCTTACTTACACCAATTACAATAGAACTTGTTAAATTCGTTGAGATAATAATCATTAAAATGGGGCTTTTAGGTGTATTTTTTCTGATGCTCCTTGAAGGAATGTTATTACCGGTCCCATCTGAGGTTGTCATGACGTTTTCTGGATATCTGGCTTTTTATGGATTACTTGATCCATTTGGATCGTATTTTTCTGTTATACTTCTTCTACTTGCAGGTTCTATAGGTGATCTTATAGGGGCATGGATAGCATACTGGATTGGAAAATATGGCGGAGACCCCTTCATATTAAGATATGGCAAATACTTCTTCCTTAAAAGTGATACTATTGACAGAACAAAGATGTGGTTTAACAGATATGGTGACATCTCAGTTTTCACAACAAGATTCTTGCCTGTCCTCCGTACTTTTATATCAATACCTGCAGGAATAGCTACCATGGACTTCAGGAAATTTTCACTGTATACACTCACTGGTGATATTATGTATAATATTGTCCTTATATATCTAGGAATATTATTTGGGTCTAACTGGAAAGTTCTTCTGAAGTACTTTACAGAACTTTCATATGTGGGTGGGGCAGCATTTATGGTGGTTATAGTGTATTTTATATTCAGAATTCTAAAGAACAGGAATAAGGGCATAAAGTTAGACAAATAAATAATATACTAATAAACACTATAGGAATTATATGTTTTCTGACTCTGCAAACATAGTAAATAAGTCTTTTCGTTATTTGCTTATTTCAAGAGCAATGAGGAGTTCAGCTCTAATATTTGTTACTCTTGCCCTTCCTTTATATCTTCACTTCCTTCATTTTTCTCTGATTTTCATAAGTCTGATTTATATTCCAATAATATTATTTAATGTAGTTCTTGTATTGATTCTGGGCAGACTCGGAGATACTATAGGATATTCCAAAATACTGTTTATCAGTGAAGCATTTCCAGTTGTAGGCCTATTGATGCTCTCCCTATCCACTAATATATATATCATAGCAATAGGTGCTATAATAGCAGGAATAACCGGTGGGGCAGGTGGAATGAGAGGGGCATTTTCACCTGGCATGATGGCTTTTGTCGCAAACAATTATCCTGGAGAGAGTGAGCGTGTTGACAGGATTTCCCTCCTTACAGCCACGGCATCCTTCTTTTCGATCTTTGGCGGATTATTCATGGCACTATATGGGTTCATATCGAACATAATAGGCGTTCTTGGATTTTACCGGCTTTTCTTCATAGTATCATTTCTGCTCATTCTTGGATCACTTATAGCCCTGTCAAGGCTACATGAGTACAGAAGGCCGAAAAAAACTACCAGAATAATGAAAAAAGCCAGTTTCAAGTATCTTATACGGATTCTACTGCCAAACAGCGTAAATGCCGCCGCCATCGGAATAGCAATGCCCCTGCTTCCCCTTTTCTTTGCATTAAAATTCCATATAGATCCGGGGATGATTGGGTATATATATACTGTGGCATACATCTCCACGGCAATAGGTTCCTTTGTTTCAGGCAGATATATTAATGGCAACATTGATTCTCTCAAAATGGCATCTATAGCACATATACTTCAGGGAGCCTTATTTATTGTAATAGCCTTTACACCTTTTCTGCTAATTGCCGCTGCCATATATGTGGGAAGAATGGCAGTAGCCGGAATAGGCGCCCCAATGAGAGGTGCAATAAACGTTAGAGGCATAGATAAGGAAGATTATGGTACTTCCACATCACTACAGGGAGTTTCAGGCAGAGGCTCTCAGCTCACAACGGGTGCATCCGGTTATCTTATGGATATTAATCTTGCATTTCCATTGATAATTGGGGGTAGTATACAGGCCATTGGTGGAGTCCTTTACTACGTTATGGTTAAAACCTGGCATCCTGACAAAAGTTCTGGTGGCAGAAAACATCATGCAAAAGTAAATTAAGAAAATACGGATTTTATTTTTTCATCTAGGTTTATAGCACCAAGGCATAATAATTTCATAGGTTCTTTCCCAACAACGGTCATTGATGCATTCTTAATGGCCATCCCAAAGCTTTCTCCCTCAGAAAATCCGAGGTAATATGAAGCTATAGCCCTTATGGGATCTGAATGAGAAACAAATATGTATTTCCCTTTATAATCATCCATACAGGATTTCACACGTTCCTGGAGATGTTCCCAGGTTTCCATGCCAAGTGTTTCCCTGATATTGCCTGTTATATGTGAATTTGGGTAGAGACTATCCAAAAATTCGTTAATACTATGTCCCTGTGCCTTGCCAAGGTAAACCTCCTTTAGCCTGTCATCAATACTAATATCTAATCCCACATACTTTGAAATGATGTTAGCGGTGTCGTAGGCTCTCTTAATGGGACTGCTCACTATTCCATCAAATTTAAGTCCACTTAACTGTTGAGCAGTCCGTTCCGCCTGTTTTTTACCAGTGTCTGTGAGTGTATTGTCATCTACATCATCCGATAGTATTTTTGCCACGTTTATGTTGCTTTCACCATGTCTGATAAATATGTATGAGTTCATAGACATGGATAAATTAGCTATTAATAAATATGTTTAAAGAATGTTACCGTACCCACATATACTGTAATTCCATAATTGTTTCCATTTTAAACGAAAAAATAGACCGATAAATCGTGCCTAAATTTATGCCTGATTTTGTGCATTTATATTTTTCACTGAATGTCTGTATGAGATTGCCAATAATCAAACAATTCTAATTAACCCCCAGGAAGGAAGCTGGATTTTTTTTTATTTATAAGATTCAAAAGTCATGGTATACGGTATTTACGTTTCAGTGCATCTATCAATACACTGAAGCTTTCATAGGCTCTTTTAAGTTTGAAATTATCGATCATGATAGGGGTGTCATGACAGTTAAAGTAAAATATTATTAGAAAAACATAAGGAAATTTACGAAACCTCATACCAAAAAACTCAGAACTTACCTCAACAGATAGTGTTATAATGAATTCCAGAAGATGATAGAGTACAAATCGCAGAAAAAGGGCAGTATATATGTGAATTCAGGATGGACTTCCTCAGAATGCCCCCTGTCTGGTGAAAAAATAAAGCACCCAATCTGGAAGATATTCAGATGTGAAACCTGTAATCAAGACTATGAGAGGGACAGGTTAGTGTTACTGGCTATAACCCCCCATGGTCTTGATCTGTTCGGTAATCTCTTTGCCATCTATGATGGGTGAATACCTGTACACCAGAAGCATGCCTAATGTTTCTGGATCAGATCTGACTGAGGTAGTGCATAAGATTGCATAATCTTTCGAGAACGGTATAGTTTCCTTATCTTTATTTCCCATAGAATTTATATATTGTGCTGGATTAATAATGCTATGATCAAATGCTCTCTCTTACATGTTCATGAACCTGCTGTCGCTGTACCTTCATTTTCGGATACTGAATATGATAGATAGGAAATGTAGCGTCATGACTGTCATATTGATACTTCCAGGATAAAGGTTTATAGAGTGAGAAAGGAGAGACCATGAGTAAGATACCAAAGGAAGTAGATGATTTGGTGTCAATTCTAAAGATAAATCTCGACCTATTACGTAAAAAAAGGAAGGTTAAGGATTAAATATAATTCTAAAACTCATTTTTGTGACTTATTCCTTTTTTATTTAGTTTTGATGCAAAATACATTCCATATATATCCACACCAACGGCACAAAATAAAGAAAACATTGCACCATAAACAAATAACGGATGTCCAATCAAATTGTATGGAGTAAGAAGTGAGCCCAACCATACAATCTCCTCCGGCAATATTAAAATTACACCTATTATTAGATATTTCCGTGGCATCTTATTGTTCATTGTAAATCACCATTGTATAAAGTTATAGGGGATGGCCAGTAATTTTAAGATCATTTTGTGGTTTCTCCATTTTTATTTAGTTTTGATGCAACATACATTCCATATATATCTACACACATGAATGCGCATATAGAGAATAACATACCATTCTCAAATAATGGATTTATCAGCAAATTATAGGGTGTAAGGAGTGAGACCAACGGCATAATCATCAATGGCAATGATAAAATAACAAGAATTATTCTATATTTCATTGGCATCTTATTCTTCATTGTAAATCACCACTATATAAAATTACAGGGGATGACCCGTAATTTTTAAGATCATTTGGGACCTGATTATATGGTGAATTTATCCATGCATATTGATATAATATACCTGTATGCGTAAAGAAAAACACACCATTTCCCCCACCCAATTCATCGTATAGGAGAATTGTACCCATACCTATACCTATTATCAGTGCCACCAAACCAGCGGTCGCAAAAGCGGATATGGCTACGCCAACACCTAGTACATACAATAACACATATGTCATTTCCTGGTTAAATGCAAGTGCCTCTCCTCCACTACCTAATGAATATATTGCCTGAAGATCTACATATACATTAGGATTATTGCCTGTTGCGTTCTTAGTATTATTGGTATTATTGGTATTATTGGTATTATTGGTAGTATTGGTAGTATTGGTATTTAATACAGTTACATTATAGTTTCCAGATTTAGAATATAACGGTACCACTGTAAAATTATTATTTAATTCTGTACTGTTGATTAGTAATGATCTATGTTCCAATTTTCCATTAACGTAAACATTTAAAAGTTCTCCAGTTACATTATTATTTCCCCTATATAATGTATAATTCATAATTATTGTGTTATTGCCTGTTGTATTGCTTCCATTTGTTGCAGGTGTTTCATTTCTAAATGTGTTTCTGTGGCTTACACTGCCTGTATCCTTTAAATTATATTCATGAACATAATGCCCTAATTTGGGTATATTTATATGATTATAATTATCACTATGGATTTCTGGGTTATAGTAAACCAATCCTACAAGGCCAGCAGCTACCATAATAGTAGCAAATGAAAATGCTATAATAGTTTTTCGATCCATAATGATATTAATACATGAATATATATATAAATTTTGATAGTAATATTGATAAATAATTTATTGGAAAACCATTTGTATTATTTATTATGGGAAGAGATAACAATGACCTACACGGAATGTTGCCACATAGAAGATATACAAACAGCATAAGACATGTAATTGTTTCAGAGATGACCATCGTGATAAAATGTATATTATATACGGTTTCAGAGGGAAAAAATGTTATAAAACCTTATTTGTACTTCATGTACAGCGGGCTCGGTGGGATTTGGACCCACGATCACCGACTTAGAAGGACGGTGCCTTATCCATACTAGGCCACGAGCCCGCTTCCAATATTTTAGGATATAATATAAGTATTTCTATGAATAATTCATAAGGCTGCAAATTTTTATAGTATGCCCTGATGACTAACTCCTATGGCGGTACCTGAAGACATACCATTCTTCGATTTTGGCAAACCTGAAAAAATTAAGAAACAGAATCACAGACTTTTCTTCGACAATGACCTTTCCGGTTTCAAGGGGAAAAAGGTTTACCAGTATATATTTTTATACTGGATTTCAGATGATTCAATAATTTACAACGGAAAGAAGATAGCAAAAATATCTGTAAATGGAAATATTATGCAGAGAAAAGTGCTTTTCAGGCAGAGTGTTTTCGACAAGTTCGGTGACACACAGTGGACATTCAGCCTCTCAGATAAAATCAACAATGGGATAATACTTTGCTATTATCACAATAATGATGGACATAAATCCTTTGCACATATATTTATTGACAATACTCTTAAGCGTAAAATTGCCAAAAAGGTTGCAGAAACACTCATTGAGGCAGCCGGGAAGTATGGTATGGCTATAAAGGAAGGATATGTTTTTTATGAATACATAGATAAGGAGAATTACAGGGAAAGCGTCTCGGAACAGGGAGAAAACGAGGACGAAAAATTATTTAAAATACTGGAAATTGAACCAACCAATAATCCTGAAGCAATTAAAAATGCATACAGAAAAATGGCAAAGGTATATCATCCAGACCTGACAACGCCTGAAAATGAGGAAGATTATTCTGAAAAAATGAAAAATATAAATTATGCCTATGAAAAATTATATAAAAAATACTACAGGTAGATTATTTAACTTCAAACTCATGCCCGTTAAATGGCAGAATGAATTTGTACTCTGGTAATGATTCCTGCAGTTTTTCTCTCTGATCGCCATGGCATAATACTATGGTTTCGGGATCAACGGCCTTAACAAATTTTACAAGGTCAGAATGCCCGGCATGTGCAGAAAGGTCAAAGAAATCTATCTTCATTGCAGGTTTTATGGTTGCACCTGCTATCTGTATTGTTCCATTCTCTATAAGGCTCCTTCCATTTGTTCCATCTACCTGGTATCCAGTAAGGAATATTGCAGATTTTGGATCTTCGGCAAAGGCATCTATATATCCAAGAACCGGCCCTCCATCGAGCATACCGGAAGTTGTTATAATTACATCTGCCTCCCTTATGGCTTCCTGCCTCATTCTGTTGTTTCTCACCTGTATTACACGACCCAGGGACTTTCTGAACATCTTTGGGTCCTTAAGGAATCCGGGTGTGTCCATATATATTCCGGATATCCTGTTTCCCATGCCATCCACATAGATTCTATAATCCATGTCCTTCAGGGTCATGATCATCTCCTGTGTTCTTCCTATGGCAAAGGTTGGAAGTATTACCTTTCCACCGTTTTCTACGGTTTCCTTTATACTTTCCTTTAACCTCTGTATTACCTCATCACGGTCTTCATGGTCTCTTCCAGCATATGTGCTTTCCATTATAAGTGTATCCGTCTTTACGGGCTTTGCACCGTATAATAGATTTGTGTCTCTTGTATACAGGTCTCCTGTAATCATGAATGATTTAGAGTCCTGGAACCACCACATTGTCGATCCGGGTATGTGTCCCGCACTATGTGCCACGGCTGTAAGGTTATCTACCTGAAATGGCTGTTCATATTTTGCAGTCATCATGGACTTGAAAAGGTTATCAACATCCTCTTCGTTGAACATTTTAGTGTAGTTCTCAAGCCTCATGATTTTCAGTGAGTCCATAAGTATGGGCTTTATACTGTTCGCAGTCATCGCTGTGGCATGGAAATTTGCCTGAAAACTATGGTAATAAACCGGCAGTGCCCCGGTATGATCCAGATGGGCATGTGTCAGGAATATGTCATTCACCTTTTCAGGTGGAAGTGGGTATTCCGGTGGTTTTTCAGGCTCTATTCCATAGTCTATCATTATCTTGCTCTGCTTATCCTCTATCTTTATTGCTAGTCTTCCGACTTCTTCGGCTCCGCCGAGAAATTTTATTTTCATTTTATATCACGCTTTTGCATTTTCTAATCTCAAAGAACATTTGCAATTCCTTTGACCGTTAATTTCTGGAACTAAATTATATAACATTTTTGATACCTTTTCCTCGCTTTCCTTCATTATCTGCATAACATCTGAAGCTTCTACCGCTTCATCCTTCCATGCATCATAATCTGTAACAGTTGCCAGCATGCCGTAGCACATTGACAGTTCAGCTGCGAGGTTGATTTCAGGGACCAGTGTCATCCCTATAATATCGGCAAAATTTCTGAACATTTTTGATTCAGCCCTTGTGGAGAATCTTGGACCCTCTATGCAGAGGTATGCACCATTTTTATGGACCGGAAATGACAGACTTTTGCCTGTTTCATAAGCCTTTGCACTTATATCGTTGCAGAATGGGTCAGCCATTGAAATATGGTAAACATCAGGTCCATTATAATATGTAAGTTCCCTGCGCTTGGTGAAATCTATAAACTGGTCAGGTATTACTATATCTCCTGGTTTATATTCATCCTTCAAAGAACCTACTGCATTAAGACCTATGATCCTCTCAACGCCAACCTTATGAAGGGCGAAAATATTTGCTTTGTAATTAACCATGTGAGGGGGTACTGTATGCTTTTTCCCGTGCCTTGGCAAAAACGCTACTTCAACACCATTTATTTCACCAATTTCAAGTGGTGCCGATGGTTTTCCATATGGTGTATCCACATCCATTGTTTTCCGGGTTTCCATTATACTGTAAAGACCACTGCCTCCTATTATTCCTATGTAAGTCATTGCTTATCCCATTGATTATATACTATATCATTCAATAATATTTATTCATTTCTATATATTTTATCCGACTGCCTTAAAAGATATTTATTTATGCCCGAACCATACTGGGCTGCCGTTTTGCTCCGGTTGTATATCTCTTCCGGCAGTGCAACCTTCTGGGCTATTTCCCTGAGAATTATCTTGTTCCTGTTTCCCTGTATATTATTCTCCCTAGTTATATTGTGCCTGATCCTCATAATTCCCGGAGAGAGGTATGGAGTTATAAGTTCCTTGTCATAGTATTCTGCCATTTTTCTTTCCCTTGGGAGTGTAACATTGAAAAGCCTGTTCATGTAAGTATCGTTTTTGAGCCTTGGATTGTCAATAAATCTTCTGTACCCATAAAATATTTCATCTGCGCCCTGTCCTGTCACAACATATTTTTCTGGTATAAAATCCATTAAAATGAAAAGCACTAGTTCGTATCCCATCTCCATTCTGGTGATTTTTGGGTCTATTTTTAACAGCTGATCTATATAGCTTTGTATGTCCATATCGTCCAGTATTATTTTTTTTACCTGGAGTTTTAAAATCATTGATGCATCATCAACATTCTCTATATCTCTTGAATCAGAGAATCCGAGGGTATATGGTATGTATTTATAATCTGAAATGGCTAGCAGAAGTGAGCTGTCAAGACCCCCTGAATAGGCTATGGCACAGGGTTTTCCGGCTGTTTTTTCAACTGCAGCCTTTAATTCTTCATAAACATCATCCACTATATTCTGCATATACACAATTATTGATAATGATTATTTAAACTTAAGGTTGTCCATTTTTCTTAGCGTTGCATGGAATTCACAGATATTGATCAACGAATTGTTTATAACTTGCAAAGCATTTAACCTCCAATGATAAAAGTTATGGCGTCCGGAGTTTTTGATATACTGCATTTAGGCCACGTACATTACTTAAAAGAATCAAAATCATTCGGTGATTATCTAGTAGTTGTAATAGCCTCAGATTATACTGCAAAAAAGCATGGAAAGGAATTGATATTCAATGAAAGAGAGCGATCTGCACTTATATCAGAACTAAATATAGTGGATGAGGTAATGATCGGACATAGCGATGATAATATATTCAAAACCGTAGCAGAGTTAAAACCGGATATAATCACATTAGGATATGACCAGAAATTTAATGATTCTTACATTGAAAATGAATGTAGAAAACTTGGTTTGAATACAAAAGTGAAACGAACCACACCATTTGACGGTAACATAAACAGTTCCTCCAAGATAAAGAAAAAAATTCTTGAGTCCATGTAGGAATGCATCTTAGGTCTATAATTCAGGAATAAAAATTTTATTATGGCTGGTTTTTAACTCCTGTAGTACGCATAATGAGTTTTTTTGCTCTATAGATTAGCAAGCCATTTTATTTTTATGTGCTAATAAACAATTTTAAACGCATTAAAAACAAATTAGTATCATTACAATGCTACTATGATTATAAAATAATAACATTCTAATGTATCTAAATATAGAAATTAATGACATTGTAATGTAATTATTTTTATATTATTTATGTATATACATTCATGGACTTATCTGAACTTGAGAAATTCAATACATGGTGGAAAATAGGTAAAGTGAAACCATCATTGACAAAAGAGTATAAGAGAATCGTATACAATCAAATTATGAAGTATATTGACAAAAGATTAATTATATTATTATACGGGTTAAGGAGAATGGGGAAAACTACTATAATGTACCAGATTATTTCTGAGTTGTTAGAACATACTGAAGGCAAAAATATACTGTATTTTTCATTTGATGAATATGCATACAATATTGATGACGTGCTTAATGAGTATAAGAATAGTGTATTGCATAAAACCTTTGATAATACGGAGAAAAATGTCTATATATTTCTGGATGAAATTCAGAAATTGCAGCACTGGGAAGATAAAATAAAATTATATTATGATTTATACCCAAATTTAAAATTTATACTGTCAGGATCAGCTTCTGTATCACTGAGAAAAAAATCCAGTGAAAGCCTGGCAGGGAGAATAATTACTATTGCCGTAGAGCCTTTGAACTTCACAGAATTTCTGGAAATGAACGGATTAAACGTTATAAAAATAAAGGAAAATCCAGATCTTTATAAAAGGGATATAATGCCTTTACTGGACAGGTACATGAAATATGGAACATTCCCAGAACTGTCAAGGAACGAGGATGATGATTATGCAAGGTTATACATTAATGAAACAGTAATAGATAGCATAATCTATAAAGATATAGAGAGGGAATTTAGGATAAATGACGTGGATTTATTAAAGGCCCTGATGAAAATGATTTCAAATAGGCTTGGCATGACATTGAACTTTAAGGCAATATCGGAAAATATTGGAAGGGATCAGCGGACAATATCAAATTATTTCGAGTATCTTGAATTTGGATTGCTGGTGAAAATTATTTATAATTATAGAGAAAATGAATTTATAAGCCTCAGAAAATTGAAAAAATGCTATCCAGCAACGCCAAATATTGTATTTGCATTATCTGATAAATTCAACGAATTAATGCCATATATTATGGAAAATTTAGTGCTGATGAATATCAGGACTGATTATTTTTACAAAAATAATTATGAAATAGATTTTATTTCAGTTAAAAAGGACAAAATCATACCAGTAGCAGTCAAAAAAACTGACAGAACTGAAAAGCAGTTAAAACTATTCATAAAAAAATATGGGAATAAGGTGGAAAATCCATTAATGGTAACCTATGATAATGAGTCAAATGATAATATAAATGTGATTCCATTATGGAAATTTCTCCTTGAATTTTAAAATATAGGATAAAGTTGGGAAATTAATTTATTCCCTGGTTGTTCTGGTTTCTTGTGGATTCTTCATACCTTTTCTGAATTGCCTGTTCAAGATCCTTGTATTTTTCCTCTAATGATTTTTGCTGATTCTCCAGAGTTTTAAGCCTCATCTGGCTGAGCTCTTTCTGTTCTTCAAGATCTGCAACAAGTTTTTCTTTGTCATCAATTCTGTAAATAACAGGACCCACATTTTTATACACCGGGACATCAGTTCCAACTGCACTCAATTCCTTAAGTGTTTTTTCCAGTTCCTTGACCTTCATGTCAATCTGGTACCGCTGGCTTGCCACCTGCTCTATCTGTGCCTGCATGTCCTGTGCCTGTTTTATCTGGTTCTGTAAATATGCATTTAAATTAGGTTCTACCATACATCTACCTCCATTATTTTTTTGGTTACGTTCAATACCCTTGTTATGGATGAAACACTGGCCCTCAGGGAGGGAGCGTCAGGAGCGTCTATTATTATATAAATATTAGAATCATCCTCTTCAAGGATCACTCTTGACCTGCCGAATGTTTCCGTGACCTCTGGCCTTATGGCCTCCAGGTATTTCATGTACTCTGATTTCTTCAGAGTAATCTTGACCCTGAACATCTCTAATTCATTATGATATATTATTATATAACTATTTGTTAGATTTGCAGTACTGATGAATGTATAGTTTTCATCATACAAAGCTTTGTTTTCTATGCTGAATGGTATCTTTCCTAATGGATTGGTTATAGCTGGAGGCTATTTGTTTTTGAAAGAATATGCTATTATTTTTATATATACATAATCTATGGGCTGATATGAGCAGTTTAAACCTTTCAAACACATTTCTGGTTGTTGTAATTGCACTGATACTGATACGCATAATGTACAGGAGGATAAAACAGGGGCTTAATGGAAGATCGTTCAAAACATTCAGGCTGTTCACAACACCTGTTATATATTTCTTGCTTCTTCTTTTTTTCATAGCGGCATTTATAGGTAATATCGATTATATAACCGTAGTTATCCTACTATGCGGCATTGGAATTATTCCAGGATTTATTTACGGAGAACATGTGTCATTTTTTGAGAAGGATGGAAAAATTTTCTATAAAAGATCTCCATATATACTTACTATCTGGGCTTCCGGATTCATGGTAAGAATATTGCTGGAATTTCTGTATCCATCCAACCTTGAAATACAGTTCATAGTTGATGCCCTTCTTGCCGTAACACTTGGGCTAATAATGGGCGAGTCTATTAAAACCTATATAAAATACAGAGAATACATCGAGGAAAGCCATTTACCTGTTTATTGAGTTTTGCCGTATAAACAGTTACTTTTAAGAAAGCAAGATTTGCATACGGGAGTTTTTTTGCAGAAGTCCTTTCCGAGATTTATTATCATTCCATGAAAATTTTTCAGTTCATCAATTCCATGAAACTCTTCTTCTGCATGGGTTCTTATTTCCTTTCTTGAAAAATCTTTGCCGTAGTACCGTTTAAGAAATCTAAATGTATAGGCATCAACCACAAATACGGGATAATCAAGAGCATAAAGCATTATGGACTCCATAGTTTCATTCCCCACTCCTTGAAGCCCGGAAATAAAAGATGCTACCTCCTCATGATTCTGATTTTTCATATTCTCCAGGCTTCCGTATTTTTCAATAATTGCCCTTGCAACCCCTGAAAGGTATCTG
This sequence comes from Ferroplasmaceae archaeon UBA567, assembly GCA_002505185.1. Lineage (GTDB taxonomy): Archaea > Thermoplasmatota > Thermoplasmata > Thermoplasmatales > Thermoplasmataceae > Ferroplasma. The sequence continues at coordinate 29,565 of DAUP01000004.1, forward strand.
CTTTTCTGGTTATAAAATCCTGAGCTCCTTATAAGATCCTTTAATTTTTCATTATCCGTCCTGGTTATTTCAATTAAAGTATCAATATGTTCTGATTTCATTTTTTCTATAGCCTTTTCAACATTTTTCCATGAGGTGTTCTGTGTCAGTATGCATCCGATTACTGTTTCGTCATCGGTTTCCGAAGGCCACCATTTCAGATTTCCGTAGTAAGCATACAATAGGTTGTAGAGATTTCTAAACATATTTATCTGGCATAGCGGAATTATTAAAAAATATTATTATTCCAGTATTTCTTCTTATTAGGGTTAAATAATACATGAAAGCCTGTGAATTTGGCTATTTTATCACGCTCAAAGCAATAAGTGCATCCAGAAAATACTGTATGGCAAATCCAGCTACAAGGAGACCAAAAATTCTTGTGATGGCTGTCATGATCTTATCTCCCAGGACGCTTAATATCTTTGAGGAATATATGAAGAAGAAATATACTATGGCAAGCACAAGAAGCACCGATACTATGGTTAGCATTTTTGTCATCAAATCTCCCTTCATGAGTATAATAACAAGAGATATGGCTCCAGGGCCTGCCAGTAATGGAGTTGCAAATGGCACTATCCCCATATTTTTTGAACTTTCCACAGAAGTATCTGGCTTTGCACCCTGCCTCACCATTTCTATTCCCATGAGCAGAAGTATAATGCCACCTGCAATTTCAAGTGCCTCTATTGAAATTCCGAAAAATTGTATTATAATTCCACCTGCAAGTGCAAAAAGTATGATTATAATTCCTGCATAAAGAACAGCATCCTTCGATATTGTTCTCCTGGTATCACGATTGAAGGAACCCGCCATACCGACAAATATTGCAAGACTCCCGAATGGGTCTATTACCACAAGAAGGGGCATAAAAACCTTTAGGAAATCAGCAATAAATGTCATATTACTGTATAGTAATTATATATATAAATTGAATTTTTTTACCAGATCACTTAAATTATAAATTAGGGTATGTAGGGGATCTGATAAAAGCTATAAAGAGAATGAAAAAGCAAAAAATATTATAGGATTTTTATATGAGTCAAAAATGAAAGTACTGATACTTGGCATCGACGGATACATAGGTTTTCCCCTGGCCCTGAGACTACTTGATCGGGGATACGAAGTATACGGTGCCGATAATTTTTACACAAGAAACAGGGTAAAAAATGTGGGTTCAAAATCCGCAATAAAAATAAATTCCTTTGCCACAAGAAACAAGAAACTGAATAATGCCATAAAATTTTATAAGGGTGATGTCAGCAATTCAAAGTTTGTTTATGACATAATACGTGATTCCAAGCCAGATGCCATAGTGCACCTGGCAGAGCAGCGGTCAGCACCATATTCAATGATTTCACTTAAAACTGCAACAGAAACACTGGACAAGAACATTGAAAGCACAATGAATATAATATATGCAGTTAAGGACCTGAACAGGGATATTCACATAGTAAAACTTGGATCAATGGGGGAATATGGAACGCCAAATATAGACATACCAGAAGGATTTTTAAACCTGTCATACAACGGAAGAAATGACACTCTTCCTTTTCCCAGGATGGGTCAGTCATGGTACCATCTTTCCAAGATTTTTGACACATACAATCTTATGCTTGCAAATCGCATATGGGATTTAAACGTCAGCGATGTGATGCAGGGCGTAGTCTATGGTACAAGAACCGAAGAAATCACAAAATACAAACTTTTTACAAGATTCGATATAGACCAGGTATACGGAACAGTGCTTAACAGATTCATATCCCAGGCNNCATCCTGCAGAAAGGGAATATAAAGTGTATAACCAGTTTGATGAGTATTATCCATTGAATTACATTGCAGAGACGGTTAAAAGCCAGTATGAAACCATCTATGGAAAGAGCATAAGCATAGATCATGTTCCTAACCCAAGAGTGGAAATGGAAGACCATTATTACAATCCAGTTAACCAGAACTTAAAGGATATTGGCTACAGAAGGCAAAGGTCCCTGGACGAAGAGATGCCGGTAATGATCAGCGATGTCAGAAAAAACATCAACATGGTTTATGGGCTGAAAAATGTAATAAAGCCCTCAACTAACTGGAGATGATTCTGGTACAGAAATTGTATGTCCTTCTAAGGACTTTATAGTAATCATCGCTGTTTCCAATGCTTGCCCAGTCACTTCTCCTTATTTTAAATGGCAGGACTTCATTTCCGTTTATAATGTGCTGATTTATTGCAGGGGTTAATTCTGGGCCAGCAATACGGTTCATTACATCCCTTTTAAAAACATAAAAGGCAGCAAGTGCATATTTTGACTCTGGATGTTTAGGCTTTTCAACAACTTTTTTAACAAGTCCATTCGTTATATTTGCAACACCATATCTTTCAGGATTTGGAACAGACATTACACTTAGCATGGTTTTCCCAGTTGATTTGAAAAGATCTATCATTTTCTTTGTTTTGCCCATGTCCATTATGAGACCGTCCCCGGCATTGAGTATAAAATCATCTTTTATGTATTCCTCTGCAAGTGCCACTGCTTTGCCGTATCCCTCTGGCTTTTTCTGGTATATGTATTCGATTTTCATTCCCAGAGTTGACAGATAATCCGCTGTATGAATGTCATTTTTGTCAAGGACAACAAAAAATCTGTCAGCACCAGATAGTGAGAGATTATGTATTATACATTCAAGAATGGGCCTCAGAACTATTTTGCCGTGCCTCGCTGCGTAAACCGGAAGCATTTCTTTTCGCATGCCATTAGGAAGATTGGCACGGGTTCCAAGCCCGGCTGCTGTTATCAGTGCATCCATAACCAGTAATCGAATACTTTTTATTAATAATGTTGCAAGAAACAGTTCGATATAATATTAATACCTCTAAGCAATTATATATCAATGGAATGTTCAATATGCGGCACCACTGCTATATATGAGGTAAAATACAATGGTTCCGCACTATGTAAAAAACACTTTATGGAATACGTAGAAAAAAGGGTGAAACGTGAGATACGGGGACAGATAGATTTCAGTAAAGGAAAGGTAAAAATTTCCGTTGCTATTTCTGGCGGCAAGGACAGTTCCGTAACACTGTTTCTAATGCACAAGATATTATCAGAAAGAAGAAATTTAGAGCTTATTGCATTCACTGTGGATGAGGGCATAGAAGGATACAGAAGTTCGGGACTGGAAAAAGCTGAAAAATTAAGCAAAACTTTGGGAATAAAGCATGAGGTGATATCATACAAGGAAAATTACGGATATACCCTGGATGAAATAATGAAAATTGACAAAAAAACTATTTCATGTTCACACTGTGGCCCCATGAGAAGGCAGCTCATGAACAGAATTTCAGAATATAATGGATCAGATTATGTTGCACTGGGAATTAACCTTGATGACTATGCGCAGTCAATTCTGATGAATATTGCAAAGGGGGACGTTGCACGCTATGCAAGAATGGCACCCCATTCCTATACAAGGGAAGGTTTGGTGCCAAGAATACTGCCATTAAGGAAAATACCTGAAAAAGAGGTTGTGCTTTATGCAATATTAAGTGGCATAGACTTTGACTCTAGCTGGTGCCCTTACTACAGCATGGCACAGAGAAATTCATTCAGGGATATTATAGAAAAGCTTGAAAAGGAAACTCC
>DAUP01000113.1:0-1983 GCA_002505185.1 Ferroplasmaceae archaeon UBA567
ACAATAAATCTTGGATCGTCTTCGAATGTATATTGCCTTACACCATATAGGTTATATCCCTGGCCTACACTGTGTGAGTAATGATTGCCTAAGGTATAAATAAAACTGCTGAGCATTTCACTTCTACTGGACTTTATATCGTTCATTGAAGGGTATATGTGTATAGCCATTTTCACTGATATTGTTTTTTGAATTAAAGCCAGATGGAAAATATCGGATATGCTAATCCTTATATTTCCCAATTCATATTTCCCAATATATCGTGGCTTTACTGAATATCTTACATCATATGACTCCTTCTTCGGTATGATCATGGTTCCGAAAGTTTTTCCGGAGATTTCAAGCACATCTATGGCCTCATCAAAGAAATGGATTGATACTGGGTATGAATTACTGTTTTCGAAATGGAGGGTTATGGTAAATTCCCTGTTTTTCCTGAAATTAAGCGTGTTCGACTTCCTTGTCACAGAAACATTATTAATAGCTCTTGATCCAGCAATATTGAAATATATTATTTCGAATGCTACCATAAAGAAAGCCAAGATGGCAAAAATAATATAGTATTTATATCCTAAAAGTAGAGATTCAAGGATTCCATATGTCAATACAGCCAGGATGGCATAACCTGCCCTTCTGATCATTGTGGGGCCTCTACAGAGTTGATTATTGAATCAATGACATTGTATATTACCTTTTTATAATCGGTATCGGAGTCCATAAGAGCTTCAGGGCGTAGTATGAGGCGATGGTTAAGGATCTCCCTTGCCATGAATATTACATCTTCAGGTATAACGTAATTCCTGCCGCTTAACAGTGCGTTCGCCCTGGCTGCATTCAGGTATTTGACAGCGGTACGTGTACTGGCTCCTACGAATACCATATCTGATTCCCTAGTTTTACGTATAATGCTTATTATATATTCTATTATTTCTTCATTTACATAAACTCTGCTTACCAGATCCCGGTAATGCATAATGGAAGTGGCATCAAGCTTATTATATTCTTGAAGTGAATTACTGTAAATAGTTTTTAAAATTTTTACCTCGTTGTCCCTATCCGGATAATCCAGATAATACCGGAAAAGAAAACGGTCCATAAGGGCCTCGGCAATTGGAAAAGTTCCTTCCTGTTCTATTGGATTCTGGGTAGCAATGACAAGAAATGGCGATGGAAGCTTAGTTGTCAATCCATATACGGATACCTGTCTTTCCTCCATGGCTTCAAGAAGCGCTGACTGGACCTTAGGAGGTGTACGGTTTATTTCGTCTGCCAGAACGATATTTGAAAATACAGGCCCCTCCCTGAATTCCAATTTTCTTGTTTCAGGGTTAAAAACCATATTGCCAGTAACGTCAGAAGGCAGCATATCTGGCGTAAACTGAATTCTTTTGAACTGTACACCCAGATGTTTAGAAAATTCTGATGCCAGCATTGTCTTTGCAAGTCCCGGGACGCTTTCCATAAGTATATGGTTATTTGTAAGCAAGGAAATAAGCATAAATCGTACTGTACGCCTTGAACCAATTACTTTTTCACCTATGGATGATTCTATATCCATTGTTATTTCTCTTATGTTTTCTGCTTCTGCTTCCATTCCTTATACACCTCTTCATTTATTACGTCCATCTTAATTTTCTTTATGGCTTCGTAATCATCTAAAATATGCTGAAGGCACTGGTCCCTCATCCTTATTGCATGTTTTCTCATTATTCCTGTAGAAGACCTGCTTTTCATATTATATTTATAATATTTTTTTACCGTTAACCTATAATCTTTCATTATTTTATTTGTATTTTCCATGTCATGCTGTATCTCTGCCAAATATGATGAGAAATCACCAGATTTTATCAAATTAAGTTCACGCAGAAAATTTGTGTTTTCGATTTTGATGTCTGCCATGTGTATTACCTCTTCATCTTCTCCCTTTTTATATTTCCTTGAATGAAAGGTTACAAAGAATGTAAGGAAAAGCAGGAGCATAAT
>DAUP01000113.1:2149-5428 GCA_002505185.1 Ferroplasmaceae archaeon UBA567
CTTTATTATATAAAGAATTCTCTATCATTTTTTTGATAGCAAAGTTATCGGTTGAACATTCATCGCCATCCAGCACCATATTAAATTGTTTTAGTTCTCCAAGTATGAAATCTCTATTCGACCCGTATTTTGGGCTTCCAAAGTATCTTGAATAATCATTTTTAAGGTTTATGTAACCATAGACTATTGCTTCCCTTCTTTCCTTGTTTCCTATTTTCTTCCTCATTTCTTTTATAACAGGTATGTCATCAACTGTTTTAATTTTCAAAACAGTTTTTTCGGTTTCCTTAACTATATTTGTCTTCTGTACATTCTTCTTGAATAGCAATAAAAATCACTCCGTAATATAATTTCCCGATGCAGATACATTATAACCGTATATTTCAACACTTATTGGTCCGGTTTTATCTACAATGCTATCATTGAGATAAACCAACTTTACAGTAATATCTCCTGGTGAAACGTTAATAGGCGTTGTCAAATTATATTCATATGTATTACCAGCCAATATTCCTGTGTAATTACCTAATATTGTGATTGTTCCACTAGTGTTACTTGTGGTGAAATTTTTAAAGTCTAAGGCAGTGATAGTCGTATTAGAGGTAATATGCCCTGAATATGTCAGGATAAGATTTGATGAATCAGTTTCAGTGCCATTAATGGTAACGTTGTTGTATTGTATTGTCATATTTAGTTTGTAATATGGATCCGCGGGGCCAATCATTATTGATTTGCTGTATATATTTTTACCACCTACGTCCAGAGATAGCTCATTTATTCCACTTGTGGCTCTGTATGTGCCATTGAGAGTGTAAGTTGCTCCGTCAAGTGAGTAATTATATAATTTGCCTGTATTATCTATTATATTAACAGATATTAAATATGGATTGACTGTTTCTTTATAGGTTGAATTTTCTACTATATTTAAATTGAAATTATTTGGGGCATAATTGGAATTACTATATGAAAATCTGTAAATTCCTGATGGTGTAGAATAACCGTAGTATGTCCCTGTCGAATTGCTTCTGATAAATGCTGGGCTGATACTAAATATCCCTCCATAGCCGGAAAGATAGGATTCACCAACAGATGCATTGCCATTCAATGGTACAGAGCTTTTTAACATGATGGTAGAATTGAGTATCATACGCTCAGTCATATTGAATTTAATAGGGTGTATCCCANNTTGCAGTACTATATTTTACAAAGCTTGAGTTGTAGTATAATGTATAGGCAGCCATTGTATAGTTTCCAGAATATTTAAGGGATAAGTTTCCATTACCATTATCATTTGTTATTCCATTATATGTATATATGGCGCCGCTTTGCTTTATTAATATCAGGAAATTTGTGTTGTTCAATTTCTTTCCCAGTTCAATAGTAATATTTTTATTCAGAATTCCGGTTATATTGTTTGAATTTAAACCCCCTGAAATTGCACTGTCATTCAGATAGGGTATGAGACTGGAAACATTGGCAGAATTTGTGTCTATTGCAGATTTTCCCGAAAATTCATTAATTCCGGTACCTATGGAATATGCAGGAAGAATTGAGATATTTTTAGAAGTGTTCCCCTTAAGGTAAATAGATGTTGTATAGTTATCAAATCCCGGTGATGAATAACTAATAGAGTATGAACCCCGTGGCAAAGTGATGCTATAGGTTCCATTCCGGCTTATGTTCAACGTTCTGGACATAGTTGAATTGCTTATAGTAATGGTACCATTGACAGGTAACTTATTGTAAAAGTTAGATACGTTTCCTGACAGTGTAAAATCCTGACGAGCAATTGATGCATTATTTCCACTTGAACTGGAATTCCCATGACCATTTCCGTTACCAGTCACTAGCCTATCGGTTGGATTATGACCCGGATATGGAATATTTGCTCCCGAAAATACGATAGCAACCAGAATTGCACTTATTGCCACTGCAGTTAATACTTTATAATTCAATAAAAATCAATGGGATTTTAGCATATAAATATTTTGTATACACTAAAATATATGCCGAAAATAATCTATTAATTGTTATATATAGAAACATAATTACGGTGATATGAAATTTCTCGCTTACTTTGGGCACTTAAATATTGATGTGAGTATGTCGGTATCATCACTTCCAACACCCGGTGAAGCCAGAGGGGTTGATATGCTAAGGGAAAAATTCGCTGGGACAGCAGGCAATTTCGCCTATGTTGCAAATTCGCTGGGGCTTGATTTTGATCTCTATTCCATTGTTGGCCTGACCTCTCATGCAAAATATCTGGAAAACTTGAAAGAAGTGGGTATAAGCATAGAACATGTGGATATAGATACAGGAGAAATTGGACCTATTTGTTACATTCCCTCTGATGGGAAGGAGCAAATTGCATATATGTTCCAGGGACCCATGAATAACTGGGAAGCATCAAAAAAATTTGAATATGGAAATTATCTTTACCTGAACATAGGTACAGGTCCTGTAAGGGAATATCAGAAAATATTGAGCCGGGAAAATAAAGCGAGAATTGTATTTGACCCTGGACAGGAAATATGGTATACATATAACAGTGAAACTGCACAGTATATGGTAGAACACAGCGATATGATAATTATGAACAGAAAAGAGTTCACACATCTTCTGGAACTGCTTCATACGGACTATATTACAGTATACGGCAAGGTAAAAGATATAGTGATAACTGAAGGAAAGAAGGGAGCGACTGTTGTGGAGGATGGTGAGTCTACCCTGGTACCGGCAGTCAAGTCAGATCATGTAGTAGATACTGTGGGTGCTGGGGATTCCTTTAGAGCTGGGCTATATACAGGGCTTTCAAATGGGTTTACTCTTCAGGATTCCGCATTAATAGGAAATATAACGGCTTCTAAGGCAATTGAGAATAATATAAATGAGTTTAATCTTAAATTTAAGGATATACTAAAGATGTTTAATTTGATCAAATCGTAGTGTCTACTTTTGCCATATTTGAAAAAACTTCAAAGTCTTTTTCCGGCAGATCGTAGGGAATAAGCCTTCCAGTGAGTTTTAGGAATCCTTCACTAACTAGAAAATCTACATCTGCAGTATTTGAAAATACAACAACCCCATGATGGGTTTTAGAGTTGATGCCACATCTCTTTATGGCAACATTGATCTGATTAGTGTTTGATAGGTACATCAGAAGCACATTCCCTGGAAAATGTATTTTCCCGTTGTGCTGTATGTACCGTTCAGTCTTTCTGATTGCTTCCTTTAACTGTAGTTCTGACATTATGGCATTACAGTCAATTAATTGCA
>DAUP01000095.1 GCA_002505185.1 Ferroplasmaceae archaeon UBA567
GGACGTATTGGATACTCTTTATCAGAGGATCATGCTCTCTATGGCTGGTTTGCAAAAATACATCCCAAGTACAAAACACCTTCCAATACAATATTATTCATGGGATTAACAAGCATCATAGCAAGCGTAGCGGCTGGCCTGATACTTGGTCCATTTTATGGGTATATATTTTTGATTACATTAGCAGGTCTGGCATTATTCGCAGGACATATAATGAGCGATTTTGCCCTGCCATTTTTCTTCAGGGCAATGAAGGAATTTAAATTTGTATGGCATCTTTTACTACCAGCAGTGTCCCTATTTATTCTGCTGTTTGGTATATATTACAGTGTATACCCTCCACTGTTCCCATATTTCCAGGCTACAATATTGATGGGAATATTGCTGGTGCTTATAGGAATATATGTGATTTTTAAATTTAGAAGTGTGCCGAAACAAATAAAAAATTCCCAGGAATAAATTATGCATCTGTAATACATTATTTATTTTTTTAATGCATCGTATTTTTTTGCTTATTTTGATAACTCTCAGTACCTGCCGTGCATTCCCGGGAAATCATAGTCTGCCAGTAACTTATAGATATTCTTCATATTAATTGGTATCAAAGGGATTTTTTCGGTTCCCGAATAATCCAAAATGTTTTATTAGGAAGTTTCTTATATAAATACGGTATATTTTCATATGTCACAGGAAGAAAATTTGAATCAAAGATGGAAAAAAATTCTATTAAACCCTAAAGACAATATAATAGCTATTCTCGCTTTTATAAGTATTTTTCTCGCAATTGGACCAATATTGCCCGGGGTTAGCTGGTTCAGCCTTGGCAATTTCAGTCTTGACATGATTAACTTTTACCACACCATTATGATTCCTTTTGCATTTTTGCTCATACTATATACATCTGAACTTCTTGATTTAGATATATTAGAAAGAAAGGTAGTCAATCTCAGTACTTATCCCATTCTCTTCCTGACATTCCTTGGAATGGTATTCTTCTATCCTGCCAGTACGCAGGGTGCAGATTATGTATTACAGGGAATGAGGGATGTCTGGATGCTTGTACTTGCCCTTATGTTTTTTGTCTATCTTTTAATGCTTCCTTTTAAGAACAGGAAAAAATTCAGGAACATATGGGGAGCATATTTGCTAATCGTGATAGCAACGATTTCCGGGGGAATTGCAGCTGTAATGGGCATGATCTACGAATACGGGCTACTCTTTGGATATGCATCTATTCCCTTGCTGAACAGAGACGTTGCAGCCTGGGGAGGTCTCCAGACATTTCTCGGCAATCTCCTGACCTCGCATTCTCATCAGATGTTGCCTGCTGTCGAGGGTGGAATAGTAGGCCTAACAGCAATAAGCCTTGGATATGAAAAACTCTCTGCTGTGAAGAGGAACATTGTAAATATTGGAATGGTTATTTCTATTTTTGGGACTATTTCAATGACATATCTTTATGTGATTTCATCGTTTGGAACATATGTTATTCCTACTATATTCCCATTTGGCGCAGGTGGAATGAATGGACTGGCACTGGATGATAGCCAGACAGGGATAGTAGGAATTGGTGCCCTTATATCCATTATAGGGCTTTATTATATCCTCTCCAGGAGACCTGTGGAACGCCTGGTACAACTTTCAGAAATCCTCACCTGGATTGCAGTGATGTCGGTTATGGTCGGTGTGGGATATGCCATGGAATTCAACGAGACATACTATGGCTTTGGGTCACCTGGAGTACCACCTAATGGGGGACCTGGATTCCGGCACGATTTGGCTTTCACTGATGGACATCTCCTGTTTGCATTTTTCTTGATGCCATTAGTGGCTGGAATAATCCTGGTCTTAATGCGTTATCTCAGGGGACAGGAAAAAGAAAAGAGGATAATAGCATATCTTATCATGGCTGGAACTGTTATAGGTGCTTTTGGTGTCATGGAATACATGTTAACACTTTTCTGGGTTGTGGAGGCCATAGGCCTGGCACTGCTCATACTGGCTGTAATTTTGATAACGTTAACTCTTGGAAAGGAAACTATTAGCAGTGTGGAATAGAACAAGAGTACAGAATCTAAAACTGGAAGTGGATAATTGAACCTTCCATACCCTGCGATCCACAGGTATTTTTAATTTTTTGAATTTCTGTGTTTTAGTTCCATAATAAATACCATTCAATGTGGAATTATAGTCCCTGTCAATTCTTAATCCACATTTACTGCACTGGTATATTCTCTCATTTAATTTTATAAAATTATGGAAAAGGAGAGTGGTGATATAAATACAAAAAAATAAATTTTGTAGTAATACCATAAAGCTTCCATTTGCTAGGGTAAATAGCGGTTTATCCATTCTATGTTTTATATCCAGTATTTTGCCGGATAAAGGAGAATTGATAAATTAGTATAATACTAATATTTATATACACACTATTTATGAAGATATATGCTCCAGGTTGCAGGACTTTATTCCGGTTATTATCATAATAGGGAATATACCGAAATTTTGAGAAACATCAATATGCATGTAGATGAGAATGAGATTGTCGGTATACTGGGACCAAATGGATCTGGAAAATCCACGCTGATAAAATCTATTATAGGAGATATTTATGCAAGTCGTGGTGACGTGCTTTACAATGGAAAGAGCATATACAGTAAAAACAACTACCATGAATACAGAAATTCCCTGATATATGTGAAGCAGGATTCCTTTAACAGCCTGAAGCCACTGAAGACCGTGAATTTCCAGATTGGAAAACTGTACAACTGGAAATCATTTGACAAACAGTATGTGGAATCAATATTCATGGAACTTAACCTTAAGCCGGAAATACTTAACATGAAGGCAACGCAGCTGAGTGATGGAATGAGGCACAGGGTCGTTATTGCCATGGCTTTATTAAAAAATCCCGAATTGCTGGTGCTTGATGAACCCACAACAGGCCTTGATTCCATATCAACACATCATTTTCTCTCAATTTTAAAGGGTATAAAAAAACATTCTTCAGTCCTTATTTCCAGTAATGATGTGAATGCATTGTTCGAGATCTGTGACAGAGTCTACATATTGTACGGTGGTCAAATTATAGAGGATGGAAAATATTCAGCCATTCTTGAAAGCCGGTTCCAGCCTTATACCGAAATGCTTTTTCGTTATATTCCATTATATTCTAACAGGAACATAGAGTATATTTCAGTAAATAATAACAAATACAATGGATGTGTATTCATTAACAACTGTCCATTTCATGATCAGGTATGTGAATCGGAGATAACCTATGAGACCATTAATGATCATGGATTTCGCTGTATAAGATATCCAGGGTGGAAAAATGATAGAGCTTAAGGGAATAAAAAAACAATATAAATTAAAGTCCAGCCCTCTGAAATACCGGGACTATTACGCTCTGGACAATATCTCAACGATATTCCGTGATAATATTATAAGTGGAATTACAGGATCATCCGGGTCAGGAAAAACTACACTTGCAAATATCATATCCGGGTATGACAGGGATTATTCCGGTGAGATCCTTTATGATGGCAGTAGAGAAAAGGATCAAAACTTTATCCGTTATGTATTTCAGGATCCGTATATATCAATGAACCCTGTAAAAACCGTTGAATGGCATATTTCAACTGCTGCAGAAATTAATCATGTGAAAATAGAAAAGGCATCTGAAAAATTGGAGATGGCAGGCATGGATTATAGTGCCTTTAGAAGCCGCTATGTGAATTCACTCTCTGGTGGTGAACTGCAAAAACTGGCACTTGCAATATCCCTTATCCCCGATCCAAATTTCATAGTTCTTGATGAAGCATTTTCCATGATGGATTCAATCAACCTATTTGCTATTCTTACTTTCCTGAAAGAACTTAAGAAAACAGTATCATTAATTTACATAGACCATGACATTAACCGTGTTTCCTTTGTCTCAGATTATATCTACATAATGAACTGTGGAAAAATCATAGAGGAAAATTACACAGAAAAGATTATGGAAGACCCGGAAGATGAATATACAGGGGAATTGATAAAATATTCTCCCGATTATAGAAAAAGAATTTAGGGTTTAACATGCTCTTCATCAACAAGATTCACGGACTTCCCTGCCTTTCTTGCCAGATCAGGTTTCCTGTATTTAATATAAAGTGCATATATTATGGAAAAGACAGTGTATATAGCAATTACCAATATGGCATATGTAATCGGGTAAACCGGAGGAACCACAGATTCGTAGAGAACAAAGATAAATATAATTGTAGCCACTGATGGAAATATATAATGCTCCACTATATGTATTATTAAATCATGCACACTGCTATGTTTTTCCTTTAATCTTCTGAACATCGTCATTACACTTGTATTGAGAAGTACATGTGTTATAATGAGCCCGCCAAGAGCCATAGTAGTAAGGAACTGAAAAGACTCTGTCAGAGCTTTTACTATAATAGGATCACTGGCACGGTTGTCCAGTAGTGTGTATGGACTTACTCCAGCACCCATTGCCACAATAAAAGTTGCCAGTATGGCAGTGATAGATGCAACAACAGCAACAAAGGTTAAAGCCTTTGAAGGGGTAACATATTTTTTATGAATGAATGAGAAAAATTTAGGTATAATCCCATCCCTTCCCATGGCAAAATAAACTCTTCCTGCATTTGCCTGCATGGCAACGCTATCAGAAAAAGCAGAATTGAATGCAACCAGTGAAAACATCACTCCACCAACTATCCCGGTGTATGCAGTCGCAACAATTATTCCCGGAATTCCACTGGAGGAAAATGTCTGCATCATGGGTATTCCCCAGCCAACGATCTGGGCATAGGCAACTTCCGTCAAGACAACACCTACGAGCAGAAGGCCCACGGTAAGCGATCGGGTAATGGCCTTTGAGTTTGTGGCTTCCTCTCCCAGGGGGGCTGAGCCACCATAACCTATGAAGCTGGTTAATCCAAATATCATTCCAAGGCCAACACCGGTAATTGGGCCTCCCTCAGGGGAAAACCATGAACTGTACTGTGGCCATACAAAGGGATTGAAAACATTTAATGTATTGTCAGGTGCCTTAATTATTATAATTGCAGAAAGCACTGCAAGGAAAATCAGTTCAAAGAATGATGCGAACCTGATATATTTCATCTGTGGCCTGATTCCCACTATTGCGATCATAATAGGTATTATTATGAATGCAAGTATGAATGGTATCCATATCCAGGCAGGCATTCCTACACCAAGAAAATACTGTACAACGCCTGGTAGAACTACTCCGGACACAAATACAGGGATTGCGGCTGTGCTTACAGTCTGATACATAGGATACATTAACCCTGCACTGATTGCAGGTACTGGTCCAAATGCATTAGCTATGTATCCATAATAACCACCGGCACTGGCATGCCTCTTTGAAAGATGGTATAATGTATTCACTTCAAGAAACATTGTCAGGGTCGCTATTATAAATGATAAAGGTGTAAGGAAAAATGCAAAAACAGCAGATGATACTACAAAGGCTATTGCATCACAGGCGGGTGCCATGGCTGATATTTCCTCGGCTATTGCCCCCCAGACTCCTACCTGTCCCTTTTTGAGCCTGTTCTCGTACTGTATTGCTTTATTATCAGCCATATAAAATTAGTATGGCACTAATGTATATATAGTTTGTTGGTTATATTAAGAAATGCCATACTGGTATTAAAGCCACATAGTATGTTACTTAATATTCCTCTCCAATCATAAATTTGAAAGATTTGCGTGATGAATAAGGCATCTACGTATTTGTAAAATGAATTCCAATATCTAGGATAAAACTTCTTCCATATTCTCAGAGAAATTTTTATACCAGTTAAATCCCTGATCGTTAACTATGTGCAATTCGACAGGTGCATCAATATCTTTAAGTATTTTTATATAAATTTGATCTTTTAAATTTGTGTTATTTTCCAATATTAATATATCTATATCGCTGGAGGCGGTAACTTCCCCTGATAAAACTGATCCAAAAACAAAAACTCTTGCATATTTATCAATAACTTTAACCCTACGGTAAACATCACTACAAACTGAACGGTAATTTTTTAACATATAAGCGGGAA
>DAUP01000019.1:0-822 GCA_002505185.1 Ferroplasmaceae archaeon UBA567
CAGAGGTATACACATCTGTCAAATACGGAGGTGGCAAAATCGATGAAGAACAAGCTGGAGGAGCTTTTTCGGGAAAAATTAGATGATGCAGGGTTTGAACATAAAGGTATAAAAAGTGCCAAACCTGCACATATACTTAATGGGGCTGGCCGGGTTTGAACCGACGACCACCTGGTTATGAGCCAGGCGCTCTACCTAGCTGAGCTACAACCCCTAACGCCGTCAGTCGGGCTTGAACCGACGACCGCTCGGTTAACAGCCGAGTGCTCTACCAACTGAGCTATGGCGGCTTATTATGGTTATTGCATTTTTGCTTTTAATATTTTGCTTTCAAATATTGAGGCAGTGGCAATAAGTGCATCTGTTGGAATACAAAATCAGATAAATATTTTATGATTTTTAAGAACAATAAATCATTGCTTTATTTCCATATCCTCCTTTACTGTGTTTTCACCTATGCTTAATATTTCCAGCCTGATCGTGTATTTGTCAGGCATGATAGAATGTGCATCCAGCATTCTGTAAGCATTTCTTGAGAAGAAGATTCCGTCGTTAGGCCCACATCCTGCAGGATTTAAATAAAGCCTTACTGTGGCCCCCTGCAGATCTGCGAGATCATCAGTATTCAGGTACTCTTCCCTGCCCACGACTTTCAGTATCTGCCCTTCCATCTCGATTTCATTTGCCAGCTGCAATTTTGCAGAAAATTTCAGGGACCTGACAGGAAGATAAAAACTGGAAGCATCAGGATTGAGGGGCTTTACCAGCCTTTCACTTTTTAATGTGGATTCTATAACAACAGCCATGGAGTTAAATATGAAT
>DAUP01000019.1:832-1158 GCA_002505185.1 Ferroplasmaceae archaeon UBA567
CCTGCAGCCTGCTTTACCTTTATAAGGGCAAATTCGTAGTATAGCAGATTGTATGCATTTTTTTTCAGTACCTTTTCAAGATACTTTATTTTGTCCTTTCTGTAATCGTCCAGTGGTATCAGCGGGAGTCCGGCAATAATTACATCGCTAATAAGGCTTTTTCCGTGGCTCACAAGCTGTATGCCCTCCAGCAGTTTGCCACCGTGCACAGAGAATATAATAATTTTCTCCTCTCTTGCCCTTTTTTCTATGTATGAATATGAAATTTTCCTGTTTTCGAAGATGCAGTTTGCCCTCATGCTTTCAGGCAGATAATTTCCTATCCC
>DAUP01000019.1:1366-6824 GCA_002505185.1 Ferroplasmaceae archaeon UBA567
TCCTTTTTTTCTGGATTGTTTACAGAAGAATATATTGAACCGTTTTCCATCCTCTGGTAATCATAAAGAAAATTGTAAACGTTTTCGAGATAATTCCTGCTTCTCTTTTTAAGTGGCCTGTTTTCATTTTTTTTATCGAATTCATCGCTGAAAACTTGCAGAGATTCAAGATTTGCTATCCGTGATGCAAAGTCACTGGAAAATTTGAACGATTTCAGGTTATCTGTAGCCCTTGTTGAGCTCATGTTGGATAGTAGATTTTCCAGTATCAGGTTTGCCTCCACCCTCTCATAGGAATTATTGTGTTCCATGGGGAAATCTTTTACCAGCAGGTCAATAGCCTTTTCAACGGTTTTTATCTGCAATGAACGCCCAAAATCCTCTATTACAGAGTCCAGGTTATGAGCTTCATCAAAAATTATATAGTAATCATCCAGATTTATCATTTCCTCCCCTTCCGTTCCATGAAAAACATTGAACCTTATTGATGGATTGAGAAGATAATTATATGTCATGGCAATTATCTGTGCATCCGCCATATTTGACCTTACAGAATAATATGGGCAGTANNTTTGATTCAATATCCTGCCTGATTAGCTCCGTAGAATCTTCCGCCATGTCCACCAGGAAACTCTCAGGAGATCCTATATTTTTCAGGTCAAGTTTAATTGTTTTGTCTTTCAGCGGGCATCCCTTGCAGACATTTTTCTGCCCATCATCCTCAGCATCATACCATCTCTCCTTAAGCGGGCATAATTTCCCCTTTCCGAAGAGATATAAAGCGGGTATATTGAAATATTTCTGGTTATCCTCATAGAGCCTTGTAAATTCATTATGTGTCCTGGTTAAATAAATCAGTTTTTTTCCTGTAAGGAATGCAAGGTACAGGATAAAACTGGTTTTTCCCGATCCTGTGGGTGCCTCTATGGCGATTTTATTTCTCTCCTCAAGGTTTTTTGACACTGTGCTGATCAGTGCATCCTGCCATTCCCTGGGGGTAAATTTTTCCATTTGTTTGTATTGTTAAATTGTATAATTATGTATTCATTATTATCTCTGTTTATCTTATTCTGATCTCCCTTAATACGATATGAATTTTTTACAACGCCTAAAGAATATACTGGCTCTGGCAATTCGGTAGCCAGTTTGCTAAATACAGAGACTCTGTTAGCTTTGAGATGACACAGCATGACAAAAAAGATATACACCGCTTTAATTACACTCCATAAAGTGGTTTTATGGACAATCGATGGTTTATAGGATATGTATTTTCCAATCTTGCTGCTGGACTTACGACTCCATTGATTCCGCTTTTTATAGTATTTTATCTTAAAAGCAATGTTGAATATGTTGGCCTGGTTTCTGCACTTGCCTCTCTTGCATCCGTGCCGGCCCTGATTTTCTGGGGAAACCTTTCTGATAAAATTAAGAAGAGAAAGATATTCATAGTTATAGGATTTGTAGGTTCCTTTTTATCCCTTCTGCTGGTATTGATTGTCCACACAATGCCATCCTATGTCTTTATGCTTGTCCTTTTCCAGGTACTTGCAATGTCCAGTGTGCCTGTTTCCACTCTGTTAATACTGGAAAACTCTGAAAAATCAGCATGGCCTAAGGTCATGGGCAAATTCAACAGTTATAGTGCAATTGGAACTGTTATTGGGCTTGGCGTGGGAGTCCTTATTTTGACGTTCTTTAAGAATGAGGGGCACCAGTTGATTCCCTACCTCTACGTTATAGCGGCATGGTTTTACCTGATTGCCGGAATAATATCAATAATTGTGCTTAAGGAGCCAAAAAGTGAGATAAGCAGGGGTAAAATAGGATATTTATTCGCACTGCATGTCATCGAGCGGGTACGCTATTTCCCAACACATCTTGTCCATATACCGGGAAAAGAAAATAAGATTAAGATACCGGACCATTTAAAACTATACCTATTCACAACCATGATTCTCATGATGGGCTTTCAGTTATTTTTCATACCTTATCCAGTATTTGTCATTAAAAAAATGAATGCAAATGAAAATGACATATACATAATGTTTCTGCTAAATAGTCTGTTCTCTGCTGCAACCTTTATACCGGCAGGCAGGTATATCAACTATATAGGTTCAAACAGGATGCTTGTAATTTCTACCTCAATCAGGGTTGCCCTCTTCCTTGTAACGGGTGTGCTTTCATTTTTTGTTTTTGATACTGTGGGCTATCTTCTATTCTTCATAATCATGTACGGCGTCTTTGGGGCCATATGGAGTTTCATAGGGATAAGCGAAATTACCAGTATTTCAAATATGGCCACATCACTCATAAGAGGGAAAGTAATAGGGTATTATAACTCACTTAATGGAGTCGGGCAGATAATGGGTGCCGCATTGTCTGGATTTGTGGCATATGATATAAGCTATTCATTCGATTTCATACTCTCTGCCATTATTGTCCTCTCCGGCCTGCTTATAATATTATATGCAAAACCTCCAGATATTCAGTATTCCAAAAAAATTGTAAAGTCTCATTCCTGAATCCTCTTTATGAATAGATGGAAAAGGTTCATAAATCCATCATTCCAGGTTTTTAGCTTGGGTTTGCTTATTCTTATTCCATATTTTATGGGAACTTCTATTAACTTGCCGAGCCTTACTGCATCAATTTTAATATCCTCCGAAAATGACATTCCATTGCTGAGATTTTTCATTTTCTCATAAAATTCGCGGTAAAAAATCCACATGCCGCTCTGGGAATCGTTGAGAGTTATCTTGAAAAGCAATCGCATGGTGAAGTTTAAAATGCTGTTTCCTATGTAATGCAGGGATGTGTAATTATGCTGTGTCCTGAGAGTCATTCGGTCACATGAAATAAAGTTGACCTCATCCATCCAGATAATTTCCAGTAAGGGCTTGACTATGTCTGTAGGATATGTATTGTCGCCGTCCATGCATACAATAAGGTCTCCCTTTGCGCGCTTCAATCCGGTTTTATATGCAGTTCCATAACCCCTCTTGCTCTCATTTATCACAATGGCACCCTTTGCTGCTGCTATTTCCTTTGTCCTGTCGGTAGAATCTGTATCAACCACTATAATTTCTATTCCTTCAACCGATTTTAAAAGGCCGTCGATTACCGACCCAATGGTTCCTTCCTCGTTGATTGTGGGAATAACTGCAGTAACATTCATCTTTCCACAATAGAATAACTTATTTATTATTTTTTAGTATGTCAGTTTTCTATTTAACATACTTTTATAGGTTTTCCACTGATGCCGGACAATTTTATCAATATCTATTTTATTTTGAATAGAGTTTTTAACAAAATTTATGGTTCTTGGGTCTGATGGGTATCCGGATCCAAAATCACCGTATTTTTCATGTAGCTTCTCTATTTCACGGTCTCTTATAACCTTGGCAACTATTGAGGCAGCAGATACAGCAGGATATATCTCATCAGCCTTGTGCCTGCATATAATTTTTCTGCCAGAATTCATGGATAATTTTGACTGCAGCCGGGATTCATTTACATCAAAGCTATCCACATATATGATAGCTTCAACTGGAGCCCATAATGCCAGCTTTGATGCATATTTCTCCTCCAGATCGTTCAGTTTTTTATGTTCAACGTATTCATCTATTTCTGATGGATTTATTACTACAAAGCTATGGTTAAAGGCCTGGAGGTCTACAAATAACTGTTCTCGCCTTTGTGGGGACAATTTCTTTGAGTCGGCAACTCCAACATCTTCCAGTTCTTTTTTATTACCGCATAATATTGCCATTACCATTGGCCCTATTAATGGGCCCCTGCCGGCTTCATCAATTCCACATTCTTCCATATACCATATATGATGGTTCCACTAAATATATATTTATCATTACGATCGGCGCATAATTGCAAAACTATACTATTGAATCCAAAAAAATAGTTATTACGACAAATTTTCCCAGAGAGCGCTTAGATGAATTTACACAGTGCGCCAGTGACCCTGATTTAGGCTTCAATCTCATGAACCATGGATTTCAGTATCCCTATACAGAAGAGGACGCTGTAGCATTCATAGAAAGGAATAGGGAAGCAGGGAATGAGATATTTGCCATGGATTTTTTTATTTTCTATGAAAACCATTTTGTGGGGATTATCGGGTTGTCAGACATAGACTATGATAATTCAAGATCGCATGTGGGATACTGGACAGGAAAAAGCTTCAGGAATAGGGGAATAGCCGGTGAGGCACTGGGCCTTGTAATAGAATTTGCCAGAAAGACGCTTAAATTGCACAGTCTTTATACAGCGGCCCTTACTGAGAATATACCGTCAATATCTGTTCTAATAAAGAACGGATTCTCTCTGGATGGGATTCAAAAAGATTGCTTTAAATATGATGGAAAGTTTTACTCCGCATTTGCATTCTCTTTAGTGCTTTAATCTCTAACTCTGGCAATTATGCATAATATGTTTTGAGAATTTCTTTGTTTTAAGGGATCAAATACGAATATTTATATACCTACATATTATGTATATACATAATATGACACATCCGGACTGGGTACTGAAATTCAAGAAGAAAGGAACGCTTGTTATGAAGAGGGATGACCGGTACTATCTCTACAGGGTCTCAAGCAAATGGAACCCTGAAATGAAGAGGGCACAGATGAAGACAGGTGAATACCTTGGCAGAATAACACCTGATGGCATCATTGAACCCAAGACAAAGAGGGTAATGAAACGCTATGAACACATATCTGTCAAGGAATACGGTTCTTCATTCCTCTTACAGCATATATCCGGTGATTTGGTTGCATCCCTTAAAAACCATTTTCCTGAATGGAAGGAGATATTCATATTCGCATGCATGCGCCTTATCAATGTATCTCCAATGAAAAACGTTGATTTCTATTACAGGACATCATTCTTGTCTGAAACAGTAAAGGATGCGCATGTCTCACCAGATGTCTTAGGTGACATGCTGAGGAATATAGGCACCGACAGGAAGTCAGTGACAGACTTTATGAAATCATTCATGAGGGATGAGAGATACCTTGCAGTGGACCTGACACATGTGCTCTCAATGAGTGAGGGCGTAATATCCGCCACACTTGGGCATAACAGCATGGAGGAGTACCTCCCCCAGGTACAGTTGCTCTTCCTGTTCTCACTGGAGCATGATGCACCGGTATATTTCAGGATACTTCCAGGATCAATAAACAGTGTGATGTCACTGAAGATAACAATGGAAGAAACCGGATCGAAGAATATAGTCTTAGTGGCTGATACCGGCTTCTATTCCCTGAAGAATGTCCAGGCTCTTGATGCCATGAAAATATTCTTCATAATACCATTAAGGAGGAACTCAAGGCTTATAGATTATTCCATGAAAGGGGAGAAACACTTCATGTTCCAGGATCATCCCATATTCTATTCAAAATATGAAAGTAATGGCAGGACATTATACACATTCAGGAATGAT
>DAUP01000059.1 GCA_002505185.1 Ferroplasmaceae archaeon UBA567
GCTATTACATCATCTATCCTCAGTATCATTACAGCTGCTTCTGTAGCTGCCTCTACTGCCTGTTTTCCTATTCTGATTGGTTCGATTACACCGGTCTTTTCCATGTCCTCTACATTTCCGGAAAATACATTTATTCCATATGTTTTATGGCCATTTGCGTGTTCGCTTCTTATTTTTATTAATATATCTATGGGATCGAGTCCAGCATTCTCAGATAGAGCCCGGGGGATTTCTTCAAGGGCATCGGCAAACTTTTCTATTGCAAGCTGCTGTCTTCCCCCTACCTTTGTCGCATAGTTTCTGAGATTAAATGCCATCTCCTCTGCGGCAGACCCGCCACCAGTTACATATGCTCCGTCTTCCACAGCGGCTGCAACAACATGCAGTGANNAAGGCTTATTGCCTTGGGGTTCTTGCTTCCGGTAACAAATGTCATATAATCATCGCTGATCTTTCTTTCCTCCACGGCTGCGGCACTTCCAAGATCTGATTCTATAATCTCTTCAAGGGATGAGACTATTGTTGCACCAGTTGCCTTGGCCAGTTTGTCCATATCGCTTTTCTTTACTCTTCTTACAGCGTATATCCCTGCCTTGGAAAGGTAGTGCTGTGCCATGTCATCTATTCCCTTCTGTGTAATTACCACATTTGCGCCCGTTGCCTTTATTTTTTCGACCATTTCCTTTAACACATCTTCTTCCTGACCCAGAAATTTCTGTATCATTGAGGGATCATTTATCTGCAGGTTTGTGTCAAATTCAGGTTTCTTTATTTCAAGTGCAAGGTCAAGCAATGCTATCTTAGCGTTCCTGACAATCTTTGGCATGTTAGGATGAACCTTTTCCTTATCCAGTATTATTCCATCTATTAATTCCGTCTGGTCAATTTCTCCACTGTTCTTCTTGACTACCTGAAGGTTGTCAAAATCAACAAGGTATTTCCCATCCCTTTCTTCAGCTATGTTTTTTATGGCATTGTATGATATTTCACCAAGAAGGTCTTTCTGTACAGATGCACTTTTACTGTTAAGTGACGTCTTTGCCATCTTTATTAGAATTTCCTTGTCCTTAATGGAAACTGGCTTAGATATCTCATCGAGAACCCTGCTTGCCTGTGCAGCAGCAGTTTTGTAACCCTCCGTGATTACCGTGGGGTGTACATTCTGTTTAACCAGACCCTGTGCCTGGTCAAGCAGTGCCCCTGCTATTATAACTGCTGTTGTTGTTCCGTCTCCCACATAGCTGTCCTGTGTTTTTGAAACCTCCACCATCATTTTCGCTGCTGGGTGTTCGACATCCATCTCTTTCAATATAGTAACCCCATCATTGGTGATTACTATGTCACCTAGTGAGTCCACAAGCATCTTATCCATTCCCCTTGGACCTAATGTGGATCTAATGGATGTGGCTATTGCCTTTGCAGCATCTATATTCTCGAACATTGCATCTTTTCCGCTTTCTCTTTTTGTTCCTTCTTTAAGGATAAATATGGGTTGACCACCAATCATGATTATCAAGTAAGTAAAAATAAACTTCTATATATAGTTTACTATATTAGCTTAAATTATATTATACAATATAAATATATATCATTAAATATAATAAATATCTACCAGTACTGGCGATTTTTTGCGAAATCAGTTTCAGCATTCAGAAGTCGTCTTATCAGGTCATCTTCATTAAGATATGACACCTCCAGTATTCTGGATGCAATCTCAGGACCAACCCCCCGGGCAGCCATAACCATAATTGCCGTAATTCCGTGCTCTCTTACCAGATGTGCATTTTTTATTAGCCTTTTTCTGGCTTTTTCATCTATTTTCTTCGAAAATGATTCTTCATCGAATTTTGAAATAGAGGCTACTAGCCTGGAATGGCAAATGGGACATTTTATTTCATCAATATCCTTGATTTTTCGTGTTCTTTTATTTCCACATGATGTGCAGTAAAGTATTACTTCCTCATTCATAAGGCGCTTCCGTATTGATTCAAGTATGGTTTTGGTAGGCTTAAGCGGCATCATCCTCTCTGAATAATGGGATAAAAATATGTTAGAAGAATCGGATATTTTATTTTTAAGTATAAAATTTGAGTCGTTTATGTTTGTAAGATATTCCCTGAGCACATTAATATCCATATAATCAAATATGAGTTTTCTAATNNGCCTCATAAAGAAAAACATTATTGAAAAACCTGGATCTTCTTGCAGAAGATTTAACGTAGCCATCCAGGTTATTTATGTCTATATTCAAGATAAGGTTCTTTACATCCTCAGCCAGTATGTTTCTGGAAACTCTCATGTATATATGGTATGGTGAATAGTCCATCTCTACACTTTCCCCGGTGATGGATGTCAAAAGCCCAGATAATATCTGTGCCAGTGTAAAATTTCCAAGACTCCCGAGAAGAATCTGGATTATAATCTCAGCGTTATGTGCTTCAATTATAATTTTATTTAGGGTTGCCATGTCATTTTTATACCATTCCTCCAGAGCTTTTTTGCCTCTATCATTGATGAATTCTGGAATTGCCTTATTCTCCCGGTCCTGAGATACCCTTGAAGCAGCTTCGTAGAGTACTGGTATTTCTTCTCCTGTCCAGTGAGGTGCGATAGCCGCCGTGCTGAATGGTTCTACATATATTTTATCATCCTCGATTCTGATTGTTCTCCATGTTGTACCCTTTATAACAAAATAAGAACCTGGAGATATCTCGTTTATAACATACTTTTCATCCAGAGTCCCTATAAATTTCTTGTTGATTACATCGATTACCCTATAATTTTTTTCACCAGCTATCATTGATATATTCTCTATGAAGTATTTAAGAATGGGATAACGCTTTATGATAAAATTTCCATCTATAATTATTTTCTTTGTTCTGGAAAGAAGTTCCAATACAGAATAATAATCATCAAACTGCAGTGTTTTAAATGGGTAGGCACCAGTGATTATCCGGTACAGGTAATTATAATCTACTTTCCTGGAATAATTCAATTCAAGCATAACCTGGTTTGCAACCGTTGACAGGGAATTTTTCCGGATCATAACATTTTCCAGTTCCCCGGATTTTATATTTCCAACTATTGCCTTTGCTTCCTCCAGTTCTATTACGTCGTTGCATATTACTATGCCCCTTGAAAGTTTCTCTAATGAATGCCCGGCTCTTCCTATCCTCTGGATCATTTTGTTTATCTGCCGGGGTGAATTGAACTGTACAACCATATCGGCAGATCCCACATCTATGCCCAATTCGAGGGATGACGTGCATATAAGGGCCTTTACCCTGTTTTCCTTGAAATCCATTTCAGCGGTTTCTCTTGTTTCCTTTGACAATGAACCGTGGTGTACCTCTATATCCGGGTTTTTCAGCCAGAGTCTCAGGCGAAATGATATATCCTCGGCAACATATCTTCTGTTAACAAATACTATGGTTCCCTTATTCTCCTCCACTATGGAATGTATTTTCATTATGGAACCGGCATACTGGTTATCACAGGCCATTATTTCCGCTGTTTCTTCATCACTCACTGGAGGCAACATAACCTGTATATCCATTTTTTTGTCTATTACAGGTTTTAAAATTCTGCATTCAATCGAGGGTGAAATGAAGAGGGCGAGCTCGTCCTCATTTCTTGCAGTTGCCGAAAGTCCGATAACCTGAAAATTGCCGGCAAGTACTTTCAATCTCTCCATGGCAATGGCGAACTGCGATCCCCGCTCATTCTGTGCCATTTCATGGACTTCATCGACTATGACATATTTTATATTCTTTATGTGTTCACGAAGGCGTTTTCCCATCATGAGCAGCTGCAATGACTCAGGCGTGGTGATAAGTATCTGTGCGGGATTCCGTGATATTTCATTTTTCTGTGCCTGTGATATATCGCTATGCCGTACCTGTACCCGTATATCAAGGGTTTTGCAGTAGTCGAATATACGTGACAGCATGTCCCGGTTCAATGCCCTCAATGGAGTTACATAAAGAAGTGCTATTGATGCAGGGTTGTCCTTATAAATCTTATTCAGCAGTGGCAACAAAGCCGCTTCAGTCTTGCCTGAACCTGTGGGTGATATTAAAAGTGTGTTTCTGCCTGCCAGTATCTCAGGAATTGCCAGTTTCTGCGCCTCTGTGGGATTTATAATACCGTTTCTTGCCACACTTCCCTTAAGTGCCGGGTCAAGCATATCAAAAACATTTTCCTTCTGAATGGACATTGTTCTATATAAATAGCAGAATGTTATTTAAAACATTTTAGTTTGCGTGTACATTATAAATATGGCAACTGTATTCAATAAATATTTTAAATAATTAATAATACACCTGTATGTTGCTTCCAAAACAGATTTTTTTTACAAGGGGAATAGGCCGAGGAGAAACGCAGCTCCAATCATTCGAAAATGCATTGAGAGATGCAGATATTGCTGCCTACAACCTTGTGAGTGTAAGCTCAATCGTACCCCCATATGCAGAGATAATTGAAAAAACAGAGGGTATAAAGCTGCTGTCATATGGACAGATATTATTTACCGTTCTTGCAAGGAATTCTTCCAATGAACTTAACAGAATGATTTCGTCTGCCATAGGCGTTGCCGTGCCTTCGGACAGGAGCAAATGGGGATACCTGAGCGAACACCATACATTCGGGCAGACTGAAAACGACTCCGGATATTTTGCTGAAAAACTTGCTGCAGAAATGCTTGCCAGCACTATGGGACTTGATGACCATTTAAAATGGGATGAAAAGAAAAATGAGTATGTCCTGGATGATAAGATACTGACAACAAAAAATATTGCAGCTACTACTGTTGTGCTGAAACCTAATGAGTGGGCAACTGTAATAGCAGCTGCTGTATTAGTGGTGTAAATGGATCATGATATAGATATAAAATGGAGAGACAGGTGGGAAAAAAGCCACATATTTGAACCTGTTGCTGAAAATTCTAAGCCAAAGTTTTTTGTTACAGTTCCATGGCCATACACCAATGGGTCATTACATGTAGGCCATGGCAGGACATACACACTTGGAGATATAATAGCAAGGTACAAAAGGCTAACAGGCTTCAATGTGCTTTTCCCAATGGGATTTCATGAAAGCGGAACACCTATACTGGCTTTTTCAGAAAGACTCAGAATCGGTGACAAAGACACAATAAAACTTTACAGGAATTATCTGATGGAGTATGAAAAACCAGAAAACATCGACAGGATACTTGAATCATTCAAGGAACCTCAAAATATTGCAGAATATTTCTCAAAGGTTATAATAAAAGATTTTATGGATCTGGGTTATTCAATTGACTGGACAAGAAAATTCACTTCTGCTGATCCGTTCTATCAGGAGATAGTAAAATGGCAGTTCAGGCAACTGGAATCAAAGGGGCTGATAAAGAAGGGAAAATATCCAATACTCTATAGCATCAATGATGAAAATGCTGTTGGGGAGGATGATATAAAGGACGGAGATACAGATAAGGTAAGCATTGAGGAATTTACAGGTGTCCTGTTTAGGGGAGATAAATACTATCTCATGGCGGCCTCCCTGAGGCCTGAGACTCTTTTCGGTGTCACAAATATCTGGGTAAACCCTTCCGCACAATACGCAATAGTACGTTATAATAATATGGACATAGTAATGTCAAAGGATGGCTATACTAAATTCGCCCTCCAGCATGAAGATGTGCAGTATGTCAGTTCAGTAACTCCAGATGAAATAATAGTCCAAAAATTCAGGGTACCAATACAGAATGATATGGTCAGTGTAATAAAGGCTGACTTTGTAGATCCGGATAATGGAACAGGAATTGTTTACTCTGTGCCCGGACATTCTATATTTGATTATCTCTATTATAGGAAAAACAATATAAAAAGTAGCATAAAGAGGGTTGTAGAGGTAAAAAGTAGGATTACTGTAGAACAGCTTGTTGGAAAATACGGACTGGAAAATAATGAAAGCCACCTAAAGGATGCCACACAGGAGCTATATAAGGAAGAATTTTACAATGGAACTCTTATAAATTCAGGTCCATACAGTGGAATGACTGTAGCAGGTGCCAGAGATACCATAAAAAGCGACCTGATGAAAAATAATATGGCAGTTATATTTTATGAAACTAACAGAAAGGCAGTAACCAGATCAGGATCGAGGGTCATAGTGGCAGTATTAAAAGATCAGTGGTTTATTGATTATTCCCCAAAATGGCTTAAGGAAAAGGCCCATGACCTTATAAATTCCATGCGGTTTTACCCAGAACTCTATAGAAAACTAATGATGGATGCCATCGACTGGCTCAAGGAGCGTCCATGCGCCAGAAGGAGAGGTATAGGCACCAGAATGCCATTCGATGAAAGCTGGGTTATAGAATCACTTTCAGATTCTACAATATACATGCTTGCCTATACGAATAAAAAAGAACTTGAAAATATATACAACAGGCTAAACAGGATCCCTGATGATATACTAGATTATGTCCTTCTTGGCAAGGAAATTCGTGGAAAGTATGAGAATTACGTAATGGACAATGCTATCTCAGCAAAGAGGGAATTTGATTACTGGTATGGCAATGACTTAAGAATTACAGCTCCACCACATATATCAAATCATTTAGCATTCTTCATTATGAATCATGCAGCCATATTTAGGGGAGAAAAGCTTCCAGGAGGACTTATGATTTCAGGTCTCGTCATCTCCAATGGAGCAAAGATTTCCAAGAGCAAGGGTAACGTTATTTCACTTCTGGAGATTACAAATAGGTACTCAGCAGACATATACAGGCTCTTTATGGCTGTGGGGGCGGATATTTCATCACTCCTTGACTGGAATGAAAAGGATCTTTCCTCAGTAATAAAAAGGTACTCTTATTTTATAGGCCTTCTGGATGGCTTCACAGACCATGGGGGTGGGGAAGGATACATATATACCTGGTTCAGGTCTGCTTTCTATAAAAACCTGAAAAGTTACATAGGAAGTATGGAATCCATGAACATCAGGGATGCATATATAGCAATTTTCTATAATGTGATGAATGACCTGAAGAACGTTGAAAATCATGGCGGAGACATAAACAGGGCCATTAGTCCTATTCTTGCAGACTGGTTAAAGGCACTTTCTCCCATTATGCCATTTTCCTGCGAGGAATACTGGCACCGCCATATTGATGATAATACCTTTGTGAGTGCCCAGACTATAGATACAAACATTGACAGTAAGATCGATAATGAAGTTCTAAAATCCGAAAATTACCTTAACAGGGTTATATCTGATATAAGAGAAATACTCAAAATTATACATATTGAACCTAAAAAGGCTGTTATCACGGTTTACGGAACAAAACAGGAGAAATTTATAAAAGGTTACATGGAAAACAGCCTGGAAAAAGAATATAAATCTATGATACCGGATTATATGAAAAATAAAAATAAGATTGATACAGAACCCCTGGATGAATACAATATACTGAATCGCAACAAAGAATATATTGAATCATTGCTGAACATGGAAATAATACTGGTTAAGAGTAACCAGATATTAAAGAAAAATCCCTGGCCAGGAAGACCCCGCATAGAGATTGAATAATCAGACATCCATTACAAAAATAGCGAAACCATCCTCCGGGTGGATTTCAAGATTGTAATATGTAACCGCCTTTATCAAATGTCTGTACTCGGGATTTTCTGGGATTTTGGATCCGTATAGGGTTGCAGTAAGTCTTTTACTCAACAATGTTACCCGCGCCCTGTGAAATAGTATATTTTCAGTTTCCAGATAAAATAGTATATCGTTAAGTAGCTCTATGAAAATATCATCTAAGGTTTCCTTTTCTATTTTTACTGTTCTGATAATGTTACTGCCCATGGCATTCTGATCAATGATCAAATCTGAAAGGGCCGCAACAGAATTTTCAAAAATTGTCTCATAAGTATTGCCATAGACTTTTACCCTGAGATCGGCCGTGTGATCAAGAATGTCATATAACATAGTAGATGATGTTGCCTTAGGATATAAATATACAATACTTTCTGGTTAGTGAATTAGACAATTTCTGTGAAAACTTTTATATCAATGAAAATGAGTATATCAATAAATAAAAATATAAATTAATAAAAAAATTATTGGTCGGGGTTTACAGAGGATATCATAGGAATTTCATCCTTATCCAGATCAAGTCCTATTTCCTTTGAAGTGAGGTTCCTGCCAAGGCTTCTTTCATAGAAGCTTATGATCCTCTTCTTCTCTTCAACTGTGTATTTTCTGAAGTATTTGTCCCTTTTCAGGTCAAATCCGGTCTTCTGCTCATATACATTTGCAGGTATTGAGTACT
>DAUP01000139.1 GCA_002505185.1 Ferroplasmaceae archaeon UBA567
GAAACTGGAAAGTTGCAACATAATTCTGAACAAAAATCTTTTGCCACTTGATGACAACAAGAAATCAATGAATCCTAGCGGAATAAGGATAGGAACCCAGGAGGTCACAAGAATCGGTTTCAAGGAATCTGACATAAAATACGTTGCCGAACTAATTAGTGATATAATAATAAAGAAAAAGGACCCGGAAAAAATGAGAGAAAAGGTCATGGACTTCAAATCACAGTTTGATGAGGTAAAGTACTGCTTTGGGAAATTCAGGCCATACCAGTACATTGAAATTTTTAAATAAGTTTTATCCGATTTTATTTTTTATTAAAATGCATAGAAAATATCATTTTTGTTTTTTTACAATAATAGTTTTAAACCTACACAAATGCTTACAATAAAAATATTGATGCAATTACAAATGAAATTAAAACTGGAATAAAAAATCGATAAATAAAATTACACCTACCAAATTTCATANNATATAATTACTATTAAATTTATCATTTAAATTTTTAATGATAATCTCTGTGTCGTCATCATTTCTTAATTTTTCAAATGCAGAAATTTTTGAATAATATTTTGCTATTGCTATGCCATAAATTTGAAAAGATTTTATTGGTGGGTCTACTAAACGGTTATTATCACCTTTGGTTAATATTCTATTTTTTTTAAATCCAACTATTCTATGCGTCACAAATCTGCCTTTGGGTATAGCATTATAAAGTATCGATGGTTCATAGGTTATTATATCTCCTGCATTATAAACATAATTTGAGTCTATTAACTTAACAATTATGTAATCATTCGCATACAATTCAGGTTTCATGCTATTCCCAATTGTTTGTGTCATCATTAAACTATTATCATCAAGATAGTCATATAATTGCTTTAGTTTCGTATTTTTATAATAAGACGATCTAATATTTTTCATAATTATCATTATGGGATAGGCTAATGCTATTGTAGAAATAAAAACCAGATAAAATATTTCATCAATTGTTATGTTTCCACTGCCAGCGATTACAATAAATAACACAACTCCAGCACCCAATGACGAAAATACCAGTTCATCAAATTGAAAAATTTTTTTCAATATTACATTATAAAAAAATGCAATATATACCATGACCATAATAAAATCAAATAGATAAACAGCATGATACCAGATCACACTATGATTTACAACCAAATTAATCTCAATAGGCCATGCTACTAGGAATGCATAAATCGACAATAAAAATCCCAATATTGTTAGTTTTACCGAATAATTTTTTTCATGAAAATAATGTATATTTCTATTTTTATTTATTACCGAGTTAATCATAATATAAAATATTAGGAATGCGGTTCCTGAGGCAATAGCAGTACCCAGTATTTCAAGTATAAGTTGCGGCAATATGATACTTAGTTTACCTGTTATTATTAGATGCATGAAAATAGGCGTGGTTATTAAACTGTCACTGATAATAACACCGATGGTTGGAATTAAAAATAAAAAGGACCCTAAATATATCTCTGCAAGGAATATTAAATTCCTGATTATTATAATTGAAGTATCAGTTTTTATATTAGGGTTCGTCGGAAAATTGCCATTTTCCTTTAATATTTGATTCAATATAAATGGGTAATGGAATACTATTAAGCTAAATAACGCATATGAAATAAAGAATAGAAGGAAAATTGAGATTCCTATTAAAAATATTTTATTAGTAAATGATGAATTAACTTCATGACCATTTTTTGATTTAAGAATCATAATTAACTGGATTATGAAAGTTAAATCAAAAAGGGAATACAATAATACCATTTTCAAGTTAAAATGATTTGTTTTTTTAAAGTATTCCCTGCTATTTATTAATACAAATAAGGAAAGCATTATCACTCCTGTTACTGAATATCTAAGAAGTTGGTTTAAGTATATTATAGGAATAATAGACAAATATTCCAGAGTAATAAGAGTGAAAAATAATACAGAAAAATATTTAGCTATAAATGATATCAATGTGTATGCTTTTATTGACATTACAATCCAGAGATTCTTATTATTTATATTAAACTAACTTCCGCAATTACATTATAAAGATGTAATTATTACGCTGGCAAGAATCACTAACCCCCAAGGCCCTAACCATGCTAGTATTGTTTCGTCGGCTATTCCTTCAGCTGCAGCCTCTCCCAATACATTCCCTACAGTAATCTTACTTAATATAGTTACAGCCAATCCCGAATTATCAAATAGAGCCGTTAACCCTAAAGCTGCCGAATTAAAGCTTATTAACCCCTTTGAGTATGCTATTATTATTGCACTACCTCCAAGACTTACGCCAAAGTTGGTGACAATCAAAATCAATGACAAACCAGCAATAAATAAGGACAGTGTAAAATACACCACTTTTTTATCTAATCCAATAGTAAATCTGCTGTCCATATAAATAATAATACCCCAAGTTATATATATATATTTCGGCAAATCCTATGGCAGTTATCCATGGATTGACGCACATTAACATGCATAATTTTCGTGTTTCTGAAGATTAAGTGTTTCTCTGCTTTTATACATCTCAACAGTCTAATAAGGTTCCCTCTCATAAAACGCCAATTACTACATACAACATGTACTCTTTAGAACCCGGTATTTCCAATAAGAAATGATGTACAAAATAATTATTTCACAGTCATCATATAATTGCCATAGGGCAAATCTAGATGTCTATTGTACGATTTAATGTTATTCTATGCTGCAAACATTCTCTCTTCTATCAATATCTGAGCCCTGTCAGTTAGATATTACGTAAAGTCTATAATAAATTATTAATGAAATTTAACCTTCATATAATATATATTGTTAACAATGAAAGTTAAAGAAGTACGGAATTTATTGGAAATATATAGAAAAACTCTTAACGTTTATTCATCCGATGAGAAGAAACGTAAGGAAATTGGCAGGTAACAAAACTGTAGAAAACATGCTCGTCATGGGTGGTGAACATATTGCATCATTTCAGAATAATGGTAATATGAAATACCATCAGACTATTTTAGGTTCAATCAAAAAAGCAGAAGATTCAGGGAACCAAGTATTGAGGATAGTTAATCTAGACAGACACGACAATGAATTCGAGATTTCTGTTACCTGGAAATACAGAAAAGTGATAGAAACTGATCTTCTTGAACAGCCTGTGGATAACCCATACAGGAATCTTTCTCTTGAAGGTTTCAGGATAATAGGAAATATAAAAGCTAATGAGATTGTAACACTGAACATTGAGATCTGAGAAGGAGTCAAAAAGTATCCTGCTGATATCCAGAGAGATAATGGAGAAATAAAATAAATTTAAGTTGGAAATGTGTCACTGGCACAGAGTGTCATTGAACCTTAACCAGTGCGTTCAGTTCCTTGAAGACGTGATCAGGGATCTTAACATCAAGGGCCATTACATTGTCCTCAAGATGGGAAACGTCAGTGGCTCCAAGTACTGGTATGATGTTTATCCCAAGCTTGTCCTGCATTTTGAGTATCCACCCAAGAGCCAGTTGTGTGGGCTTCAAATCCATTTCTTTTGCCAGTTCCAGAAACTTTTCCACCGCATCCCTTGATTTATCCACACTTTCCTTAAAACCTTCTATATAACTGCCCCGGGTACCTTCCCTGATTCCGCCGGAGTATTTTCCTGAAAGTATGCCTTCTGCCAGTGGCACATAAGCGAGGAGCGTCATTGAATTCTTTTTTGCAATATCTGCCTTCTCAACCTCAAAATTGCGGTTTATGAGGTTATAGGATTCCTGCATCGTTACAAAGCTTTCCCATCCCCGTTCACCGGCAACTTTCAACATTTCACTAGTCACTGCAGCTGGGTGGTTGCTTGTACCAATATAATGTACAAATCCCCTGTGTACAAGATCATTCAGTATATCCATTGTTTCTGTGGGAGAAGTATATGGATCCTGCCAGTGAATCTGGTACAGGTCAACATAGGAAGTCTGTAGTCTTGATAGGCTTTCCCTGATCTGCCATGATATATGTTTTCTGGAAAGGCCACCTCCATTATGGAACCTGGCCACCTCTGCCCTTACCTTTGTTGCAACGACGAAGGATTCCCTCTCATA
Source organism: Ferroplasmaceae archaeon UBA567 (assembly GCA_002505185.1). Taxonomy (GTDB): domain Archaea; phylum Thermoplasmatota; class Thermoplasmata; order Thermoplasmatales; family Thermoplasmataceae; genus Ferroplasma. The sequence continues at coordinate 4,099 of DAUP01000139.1, forward strand.
ACCCTTCAGAAAATCTCCCAGTATCCTTTCTGCGTTTCCAGACTTTTCAGGATGAAGGTGTGTTTCGCTTATGGTTCCATGGTAGGTGTTTGCCGTATCAAAGAAATTTATTCCAAGATCCATTGCTTTTTTGAATATTTTACTGGACTTTTCAACATCAACGTACAGTACTCCATCCGGATACTTCTTATCGGAGGGAGGAAGATGCCATGTCCCCAGTGCAAATTGTGAAACTTCCATTCCTCCTATGTGTTTGTATTCCATTAATGTCAAGTTTAGTATGTTTCATAAATTTTTGCATTAATAGTATTTTCAACTCTTTGCTAATTTTTGCTGAATAGGGGTTTTAGCAATCTTATTGGTATTCATTTTAACTTTGGAATAGTATGGTTTCTACTTGAGGCAATTATATCAGAATATTTCCAATTTTCAAATTATCAGCGAAATTTTACAATTTTATTAAAGTAAAATGTTTATATACATGCTAGCAATTGAAACTAATGTTATATAGGAGGGATACCAGATATGTCCGCTGAACAGAAGCCCTTGATTGTGCAGGGCGATGGAACCATATTCCTGGAGGTAGAACACGACCCGGATCATTTATGCAGGGACAGTATTCTTAGATTTTCAGAGCTTATCAAATCCCCCGAACATGTCCATACATATAGAATAACACCCCTTGCAATTTGGAACGCTGCTTCATCCAGAATTTCACTGGACGATATCATGGATGTGCTGATTAATTATTCAAAGTACAGTATTCCTCCAAATATAGAAATAAATATCAGAGACTGGTACAGCAGATATGGCAAGGTCAAACTGGTTCGAAATTGGGAGGAGCCGGAAGAAACGGATCATATTGATAAAATCCCCGATTCCATATATCTTGTATCGGACGATGACACGCTAATCCAGGAACTTTTGAGCAGGAAATCTATTGCACAGTATATAACTTCCCAAATTTCACCCTCATGCCTTGAATTGAGATCAATATACAGGGGGAGACTCAAACAGGCAATGATCAAGATTGGATATCCAGTGGAAGACATGGTCGGTTATCTCCCAGGGGATCCTATTGTTTTCGACCTGAGAAAGGTAACATTGAAGGGTAAAGAGCTTTCAATAAGGCCATATCAGAAAGAGGCCATGGAATCTTTTATGCATGGAAACAAAAGTGGCATAATTGTACTTCCAAGCGGGTCTGGAAAGACAGTTGTGGGGATGACTGTGATGAACAGAATTAAAGAGAATACCCTTATAATAACCACTGGAACTGTAGCTGTAAGACAGTGGATTTCAGAACTATTTGACAAGACTAGCCTTTCTCCCGGGACTGTGGGTGAATATACTGGAGATAATAAGGAAATTCTGCCAGTTACCGTTACAACATATCAGACACTTACATATTCGCCAAGAAAAAAAAATGCCGATGGGGATGGGACACAGGACCCGGACAGCTGAGTCACCGGGAAATTTTACGGAGGAGCAGTCGTTCAATCTGGGGCGATATCCCTCATCTTGAAATATTCAGGGCCAGAAACTGGGGGCTTATCATATATGATGAGGTTCATCTTCTCCCAGCACCTGTATTCCGTATAACAACGGAGATACAGGCAAAGAAAAGGCTTGGGCTCACTGCCACACTTATCAGGGAGGATGGCAGAGAGGAAGATGCATTTTCGCTCATAGGACCGAAAAAATACGATGCACCGTGGAAAGACCTCGAAAGGCAGGGGTGGATAGCAACTGCATTCTGCCATGAGGTGAGAGTTAATTTTCCCAGTGAGGATCTCAAGATTCAATATGCTGTTGCACCACCAAGGGTCAAGTACAGGATTGCAGCAGAAAACCCAACAAAGCTTGACGCCCTCAAATCTATTCTTTCACGGCTTTCCGGAGATGATTCAGTTCTCATTATAGGGGATTACATAGAACAGCTGGAGGCCATTGCTTCTAACCTCAATGCTCCACTGATCACAGGAAAAATGAGAAATTCAATGAGAGAAAAACTTTATTCGAATTTCAGGGAAGGCTCGGAAAAAATACTTGTAGTGTCAAAGGTAGCGAATTACGCAATAGATCTGCCCGATGCCAATGTGGCTATACAGGTTTCAGGAACATTTGGATCCAGGCAGGAAGAAGCCCAGCGGCTCGGAAGGCTTTTGCGGCCAAAATCATCTGGTGTATCGGCTAACTTTTATTCCATTGTTACAAAGGATACTGTTGACCAGGATTTTTCAATGAGGCGCCAGATGTTCCTCACAGAAAGGGGATACAAATACAANNTTCAATATCTTGACCACGTGGAGCGTGTTCTATTTTTCTCTTTTTCAATTGACATGGGAATTATATAACCCTTCTTTCTTATCTCAGTTACAAACTTGTAAAGGCTCACTCCTTCCTTTATAACCAGGATTTCAGGTGAAATACGCGTTTCTACCATATCAGATATACCCTTAATTCTCATTATTCCATCAATAACTGTTCTATCACTTACCTGTAAAACAGCCTGGCATTTCCTTATGCTTATCTCATTTTCTTTCTTTTCCATGTCATTTATAAGGTGACGAACTGTGTCTGGAATTGGAACAGAACTCTTCTTTTCCATGAAAGATATTATATCTTCAAGTTTGCCGGATTTATTGAGATAAACAGAAAGAGAGGATTTTGTTATTCTAAATGTGCATAATATATCGGCACTTATGAGTTCAGAAAAA